>VAYD01000029.1 GCA_005883905.1 Actinomycetota bacterium | reverse complement strand
CCGAGGCCGCGCTCGCCGAGCCGCTCGATGCCTACCGCGCGTTCTTCCTCGAGGGGAAGACGTTCATCGGCGGTAACGCCCCGTCGATCGCCGACATCCGTCTGGCCGCGACGCTCGAGTTCCTGCGCGCGATCGACTACGCGTTCCCGGCCTGGGCCGAGGAGTACATGACGGCGGTGGAGACCACCCTCGGCGAGGCCTACTCGGAGCCCGCGGCGGACGTGCGCGGCTTCATCGCCCAAGCGAAGTCGCAGAATGCGTGAATCATGGCGACGGGAGCCAAAAGCTCCCATCGCCCCGATGAAACGGAGGGACGCAATGGCGTACCTAATGTCCCACTTCTGGCCTGACGGGACCGAGGAGCAGTACCGGGCGACCGTGGCCGTGGTCCATCCGGCCGGTGGTCTGCCGCAAGGGCAGATCTATCACGCGGCCGGACCGACGGAAGGCAGATCGCTTCGTGAGCGAGGTGCTGATGCCGAGCATGCCAGTCGAGGGCGGCTTCAGCGGGCAACCCGAAGAGCGGGTTGCCGAGGTCAGCAACCTGCAGACCGCCTGAGGCTCCGCGCGACCGCGCGCAAGCCGCGCTCACGGCGCGAACGCGATCCGCTCCTTGGCGATCTCGGAGAAATCACGGTCCGCGAGATCCGACCGCTCGAGCGTTTCCTGGAACTTCTGCCAGCTCAGGCCGAGCAGCTCGACGTCGCCGACCGCGCGCACGGTCGCCGTCCTTCGCGTGTCGGCCAGGATCCCGACCTCGCCGAAGAACTGCCCCCGCCCGAGCGTTGCGAGCTTCATCGCGTCACCCTCAGGGCTCCGGCGGCTGATCGTGACCTCACCGTGCGCGATGACGTAGAAGCGGTCCGCGGGGTCGCCCTCCGCGACGATGATGTCACCAGCGGCGAATGACACCCGTTGCGCTTGGTCCCCGAGCGAGTCAAGCTCCGGGCCGACGAGGTCCGGGAACACCTTTCCGAGCCAATCGTCCTCGCTCGTGAGGGTCGCATCGCCCGGGGCCCAGTTGGCCGGGCACAGCGCCCCAGTGCGAAACGCGCGCAGGACCCGCAGCACCTCGTCAACGCTTCGGCCGACGTCGTGCGCGGTGATGCTCATGTGGAGTAGCACGCCGTCCGGGTCGATGATGAAGGTGCCGCGGTGCGCCGTCCCGTCTTCCTGCAGCACGCCGAGGGAACGGCTCAGCTCGCAGAGGCTGTCGGCGATCACCGGATAGTGGACCTCGGCGAGCCGCGGATCCGTCTCGAACCAGGCCTTGTGGCTGAAGCAGCTGTTCGTGCTCGCCGCGAGCAGCACTGCGTCCTCGCCGAGGAAGTCGTCGTGGAGGTTCGCGAAGGCCGCGAGCTCCGTCGGGCAGATGAGCGTGAAGTCGCCGGGGTAGAAGAACAGCACGATCCAGCTACCGCGGTGACTGGAGAGATCGAACACGATCGGCGCCGGCTCGCCGCGGACGTAGGCCTGCACGGTGTGATCGGAAACGGGCTGACCGACTGTGACCGCCACGGTTACCACCTTCAGTAGATGTGCAGCTTGCCCAGGAGCGCGACCGGGTCGTCGAGGGACTGGAACAGGTCCTTGTTGTTCTTGATCATCTTGCTCTGCATGTACACGCGCAGCCACTGCTTGTAGATGTAACGCTCATAGCGATTGAGCTTGTCCTCGAGTGCGACGCCACGCTGCGCGATGAGTCCCGCCAGGAACATCGCGCACTCGAAGCCCAGCGAGATCGACTGAAAGTACGGAGAGCCGATGGCCGAGTCGCCGGCCAGGAACACCGGCGTGGTGGCGAACGGGTGGTCACTCGGGCTGGCTGTGGCCCACTGACGACTCGTCACGTTGCGAGCCCGGTAGAGGTTGAGGGGTATCCGGATGATCTCGAGGTCGCCGATGACCTCGCCATTCGTCTCCTGCTTGACCTTGTCGATGAACCGGTCCATCGACTGGGCCACCGCCGGAGCGTTGTCGCGAAGCCACTCGCCGTCGAACCGCTTCGGCATCGCCTCGAACTCTTCAGCGGTGATGGTGACGATGCCCGTCACGTGGCTGACGCTTCCGTCGTGGGACACGCGGTGCACCATCGGAATGAACTTGTAGTGCGGGTTCTCGACGTTCTTGTAGTACTTGCAGAACTCGTTGCAGGCGTACGTCTGGCTGTAGAGGAACGTGATGACCAGCGCGTGCTCGAACAGGAAGTTGAGCGTGTTCGCGCCTGGGTCGCCGTCGCCGTCGCCGACTACCAGGCGGTCTCGGAGGAGCGAGTTGGTGCCCGTGCAATCGATTAGGACATCGCCTGGCTCGACCATCGCGATCGCGTCCTGCGCAGTGAGCGCGCCCGCGGTCCGCGTTACCGGATGCGAGTCGCGCCCATCGATCAGATCGCTGACGGAGCGCTCGATCGCATTCAGCGGGACGAACCCCTGCGCGAACCGGCGAAGCAGTGCCATCAGATCGGCGGGAATCGACTGCCTGAACGCGAGGCCCTCCGCGAGCTCCGCCGGCTCGAAGACGGCGTCGACGTTCTCGCCGTCGAAGTGGTCGGCCCGGTAGGCATCGACCGAATCCGCAACGAGGTACCCCGCGAGCCGAACCATCCGTGGACGCGTGTACTCGGATCGCTTCTCGTAGAGGCGCACCGAGAACTCCTCCACCGGCTGGAGCAATGCCGTCAGCAGGAGACCGACGGGTCCAGCACCGAGGACATGCACGGTGCCTCCGGAACGTAACGTCTCAGGGGGACCGGATTGCGGGTCCATCCGCCTCCTCGCTCGAGCAGCCGCCGATCGCGGCGGGAGCACGAATGTACCAGCCGGAACTTTCGCCGCTTGTCTGCGGCTACGGGGGCACCACGCGACCGCTTGCGCGCACCCACCACGACGGGCACCGGTTCCCACCGGGCACCCACGGAGAGCAGACAGATCCCGCGGATGTGATGCGCGTCTCGGACGATGAGGACGACGGGACGACGCCCAATGCGTGTCCCGAACCACGTCCCCGACTCCGCAAATCTGACCCCGCCGTACCCGACCAAACCCGACGAAGCCAGCGCCTACGCCGCCGAAAACGAGCGCCAACGCGCCAATCATAATCCGCGTGTCGGGGGTTCGAGTCCCTCCTCCGGCACTACGAGAGCGCCCGCGGGCGACGGACGCGGCCTTGTGGCGGCGGCTATCGCGCCGGAGACCCCGCGGCTAGTAGCTGCGCGCTGCCGCATCGGCGGATCGGGATCGATCGAGCCCTGCCGCGTGACCTTGGGATTCACCCCATTCGGGCGATGCCCGGTCCGCCGCTCCGAGCGATGGTTCGACAGACGACCGTGCAACGCACGGAGCGCACCATGTCCACGACGAGCTCAGCGCGTCGCGGGCATGGAGCCGAATCAACTCAAGGAGGCACAGATGCGAGGCGCGGGTCGAGTCGTGTTCGCAGCAACCCTGCTCTTGATCGTGCAGCGGGGCCGGCGGTGACTGACCGGAAGCACCGACTCGGATTCGCCCTGCGGGGCCTCGCCGCCGACGTGGTCAACGAGCGGCAGAAGGTCGCCGAGCTGCGCCGGAGCGTCGCCGAGCTGAGAGCGCGGCTCGCGAGACTGGAGCCCACGCACGGCCGCGATCAGGCGGAACCGGCGGAGCGCGTGGGGGCGTTCCCTACGTGGGCGCACTGGAACGCCGACGTCAACCGGCCATACACGCTCGGCGTCGAGGAGGAGCTGATGCTCCTGGAGCCCGAGAGCTGCTCGCTTGCCCAATCGAGCGACGGCGTCCTCGCGCGGCTTTCGGGCGAGCTCGCGCGCCACGTCTCGCCGGAGACGCACGCCGCCGTCGTCGAACTGAAGACAGGCATTCACGCGACCGTCCACGGAGTGGTCGGGGAGCTCGCCGCCCTACGACACCGGATCGCGCAAGAGCTGGGGGCGATCGGTGTGTCAGCTGCGGCGGCGGGCACGTATCCGCTGACCGTCCTCGAGGAGACCGTTGTCTCCGGAGGCGCGCGCTACCGCCTGCTCGGCGACTCACTGCGCTCGCTCGCACGTCGAGAGCCGACGATGGCATTGCACGTACACGTCGGCGTGCCGAATCCTGAGGACGCGATCCGGCTCCTCAATGGGCTGCGGCGCAGCGTGCCGATCCTGATTGCCCTCTCGGCCAACTCTCCGTTCTGGAATGGGCGCGACGGCGGTTTCGCGTCGATGCGCACGGTCATCTTCCAGGCCTTCCCGCGCACCGGACTACCGCGCTCCTTCTCCGGCTACGCCGACTACGTGGACGCCCTCGAAGCCGTGATCGGTGCCGGAGCCGTACCCGATCCGAGCTTCTTCTGGTGGGACGTGCGACCGCAGCCCAATCTCGGAACCGTCGAGGTCCGGGCGATGGACTCCCAGTCGACGCTCGCGGACGTGGCCCCACTCGTCGCGTTGATCCAGTCGCTGGCGCGTCTGGAGCTGGAGGGTCCGCCACAACCCACTCCGAGCCCTGAGGTTCTCGCCGAGAACCGGTTCCTGGCCGCGAGGGATGGCATGGCTGCGCGGCTGATCGAGCCCGCGACGGGGCAGCTCGTCCCGGCACAGGCGATGCTCGACAAGATGCTCGCGACGTGCCGACCGCACGCCACGGCGTTGGGATGCCCGAGCGAGCTCGAGCAGGTACGCCTGCTCGCCGCCTCCAACGGTGCCGATCGCCAGCGCACCCACGCCGCGGCGAAAGGCGGCGTCAACCGTCTGGCCCACGAACTCGCGGACCTTTTCCTCGCCACCAAATCGCCCCCATCGGCGGCTGTCACGTCACCGCCGCTACCAGACACCAGACGACCGAAAGGAGCGGCCCATGTGCCGTTGGCTCGCATACTCGGGATCTCCGATCCTCCTCAAAGAAGCGCTCTATACCCCGGCTCACTCGCTGATTGACCAGAGCCTCCACTCGCGGCTTGGCGCCGAAACCACGAACGGCGACGGCTTCGGTGTCGGCTGGTACGGCGACACGCCCACGCCTGGCGTCTTCCACAGCACCGAGCCGGCCTGGAACGACCACAACCTGCACGAGCTCGCGAACCACATCAGCTCGTCGCACTTCTTCACCCACATCCGCGCGGCGATCGGCAGCGCCGTTCAGCAGACGAACTGCCACCCGTTCCGCCACGAGCGCTGGCTCTTCATGCACAACGGTTACATCAAGGACTTCGCGCTGATCAAGCGCGACCTCGTGGTCGCCGTTGATCCGTCGCTCTACCCGCTGATCGAGGGCCAGACCGACTCCGAAGTGCTGTTCTTCCTCGCGTTGACCTTCGGCCTCGAGGACGATCCGCCGGCCGCGATCGAGCGCGCTATCGGGCTCGTCGAAGACGCCGGCAGCCGGCTCGGGGTCCCCGACCCCTTCCAAGGCACAATCGCCACCACCGACGGCGAGACGACCTGGGCCGTCCGGTATTCCAGCGAGGGCAAGTCGCGCTCGCTCTACTACACGACGGACGTGCCCACCCTGCGTGAGCTCTACCCGGACAGGCAGCTGCTGCGGGAGCTCTCAGAGGACGCACGGCTGATCGTGTCCGAGCCGCTCGGCGACGTCGCCGGCGTCTGGAACGAGGTGCCCGAAGCGACCTGCGGCGTCGTCAGCCGCGGCGGCGACGAACTGCGACCGTTCCACCCGAGAGCGCCCTCGAAGTCGGTGCCCGTGGTCGCCTGACACCACGCCGGGCCGCGAGCAATGCGCGGGCACCGTCTCGAAGACGGCGTCCACACCGATCGCGTCGATCACGCCGCTGTGCGGCGAGGACAAGTGACAATGAGGAGCGCAGCAAGCGCGTGCATGGGGCCGATTCGCAGCGCCGGGCTTTCAATTCGCGAGAGCCCGGCGCCGCGTCGTGCGTCAGACCGTCGTGGGCTCGGGGATGTCCGCCGCCGCGGCCTCGATGGCCTCGTCGCTCAGCTCGTGGGTTTCGGACGAACCGCCGAGCTGGGCGAGGCGGTCGGAGATCGCGGACGCAGTGTCGTACTGCGCGAGCACGCCGACTGCCGCCTTGCCGTCGGTCAGTTCGACCGAGAGACGCGCCTTGTCGGCGTCACTCAGGCCCAGGTTCTTGTGGTGGAGAGCGCCGACGGCGGCGCCGCCGAGGACACTGACACCCAGGGTCGCCGGTCCCAGGAGGAACAGGACGCCTCCGATAGCGGCGCCCTTGCCGGTGCTCCGTGAGCCGACCTTGTCCTGCTTGAGCTTGCCGTGGGAATCCAGGACCAGGATCCCGACCGCGTCGCCCGCGGTGATGCCTGAGTCCTTCAGCGCCACTGCGGCGTTGTCGGCGGCGAGTTCATCCGGGAAGACGGCGAGCACGAGTTGCCGGTTTGCCATGGTGGGTCCCTTCTGTTGTGTGTGGGCACCACGAGGTGCCTGGGGCTCAATACTTCAGGGATCCCAGCTGACGTGCACCATCCCTTTTGGGTGAACTGCGCCCGTCCCCGCCGCCGCGTCGGCTACGTGCCGGCGTGCCCACCCATTACGGCGGATCCCCGCAGGCCCAGCGCTGCGCGAGGTGGTGGCTCGTTGGTGACTTCTCGAGAACGTCGTGCAACCAAGCCACTGTCTGCGCCTCCAGCGGGATACGCGGGAAGGTCTGCAAGATCGCCTGTCCGGCCAGCCCAATCAGTGTCGCGGCTGCTCGAACCTCAGACGCCTTCGATTGCCGGCAGCCGCCCCGATTGGATTGCTTCGGTGAACGCCAGGTAGTCCGCCTCGTTCTGGTCGGCGTAGCGTTCGGAGAAGTCGGTCACCGACCGGTCGAACCCGTCGCCGTCGCCGAGGTATGCCGCGATCGCAACGGGGTCACCTGAGCGCGCGTGGGCGCGCGCGAGCGTCCATCCGCACTGGCGGGCGTAGAACGCGAGCCCCGGAGGCGTCATCACTTCGACCACCGCAGAGCCCTTCATGTCGCGAAGCTGGCGCCAGTAGAGGTAGCGGTCGGCCTGCGCTCCCTTGGTCCAGCCGAGGTAGATGTCGCTCGCAGCCTGCATCATCCGCTGCCCTTGCACGACGCGCTCTCCCGGGTGCTTGTAGCGACTCTTGGGCAGGTGATCCTCGAGCACCGAGGCCGTCGCCTCCTTGACTTGTAGGAACAGCGGATCCTCTTGATCGCGTCCCTGCAGCAAGACGATGAAAGCGCGTGTGCCGACGCTCCCGACACCCACGACCTTGCGAGCCATATCGATGAACTCGAAGCGCTCCAGCAGCTGCCGGCGGTCGGGCTGCAGCGTCGCACGGTACGCGCGGAACTGCTCGTGGATCATGTTCTGCGCCTCCTCGGCGGACACGCCGTAGGTCGCCTCCAGCTCGCGGGCCGGGATCACGATCGGCGGTTGGCTGACGATCCGGTAGCGACCGTCCACGAGCTCGCCGAGCTTTGACAGCGCCTGCAGGCTGTCGCGCGAATGCGCCTTGCGCGCGGCCTTCTGCGCGGTCTTCTGCGCGGTCTTGGCCATCTTCTCGGCCTTCTTTGCCTTCTTCGACGGCTTCTTGCCGTTCTTCTTGGACGAATCGAGCTGCTGCTCGCGCACCAAGCTCTCGATCGCATCCATCAGCGTCTTCTCGGAGAGATGGGCGTACCAGACGTCCATCACCGACATCTCGGCGAACTCGGCCATCGCCGTTCGGTAGGCGTTCACGGAGGCCAGCGTTGCGCCGCGCGCCGCTTCCTTGCCGAAGCCGTTGTTGCGGGCCGCGATCATGAAGCTCGCGGACATGCGCTTGAGGTCGTACTCGAACGGCCCTGGAAGTGTCTCGTCGAAGTCGTTGAGGTCGAACAGGAGGTTGCGCTCCGGAGAGGCGAACACGCCGAAGTTCGACAGATGAGCGTCGCCGCAGAGCTGCGTGGTCAGGCCGGCCGTGGGCGTGTCCTTCAGGTCGGCGGCCATGATCTTCGCCGCTCCGCGGTAGAAGGTGAAGGGCGAGACCATCATTCGCCCATGGCGCACCGGCACCAGGTCGGGCTCACGCGTCGCATTCTGGTCCTCGAGCAGGGCGACCGGGTCCGGGCGATCCGCGGCCGGTCTCCAACCAGTGTGCGCGGACGGAGATGTCTGCTTGCGCAGCTCGTTGCCGAGGGTCCGACGCTCAGCGACGCTCGGATGCTTGATTGTTGCGCTCATCGACTGCGACCTCCTGGTTGTCACCCGGTCAACCAGCCCGAGTGAACTGAGCGTCGCGCTCAGAGCGCGTCGGCGCATCGCCCCGTTGGGGTGATTCGCTCCCCCCTGCTCTACACGCCGACGGGCCAGCGCTCGTCAGCCGAGCCGCGATCCGCCTGCGCGGCGAGCGCTTGCGTACTGACGCTCGCGCAGCGACCGCACACGGTGCTCGATCGCCCGCATCCTGCGCAGCGATCGCCGCAGCGTTGGCACCGCGAGGCCACCAAGCAGAGCAATCGCCATGAGCGTCGCGAACGGGGAGATCTCCGCGGCCGCGGGACCCGAGGCGCCCATCGCCGCCTCGCGCATCGCGAAGCCTCCGATCACGGCGTCCATACCAGAGATGCGCAGCGGTGCCTTGACCACCCGGCCGGCGGTCGTCAGCGCAGTCCCCGTGCCGGTCAGGAGAAGCACCAACGTGAGGAGGTTCGCGTCCTCACGCGAGATCCCGAACACGCGCCGGAGCGTGCGGACGCGCACGTGATTCAGGACCGCGAAGGCGAGCCGCGAGTCGGCGAGGAAGAGCTGCCCGGCGCCGAAATCAACGCGAGGGCCTGCAGCGGTGGCAGCCATCGACCCGACCGTATCTCGCGGCGCGGCCGCCCGCATCACCCAATCCGGGCGAACCCGTCGCGTTCGCCAACCGAGGGCCCACGCCCAGGACGAGGAAGGAGCGCTGCGCGATCGTCATGGATGCAGCTGCGAGGCGATCGCCGGTGCGATTGGCGAGCCGTTGCCGGACGCGAGGTCAAACCCCGGGCCGGCGGTGCAGCACGTCACACCTGGGAAGACGACGTCGTCGGTGACGCCGATGTCCAGGAAGGCGCCAGGCGCATTCGCGAGCGAGTACAGGAGCGGCGGGACGAACCCAGGCCGCGGCTTGCCGGTCTGTCGGGCCTGCTGGTCCCAGAGCGCGATCATGCCCGCCACCAGCGGCGCT
>VAYD01000415.1 GCA_005883905.1 Actinomycetota bacterium | reverse complement strand
CTGCGGCAGCGCCCGGAACGGGTACGGATCCTGCACGAGCGGCGTGGTCGGCGCGCGCGTCCGGCCGTCGACGCCCGCGAGCAGCTCGCACATCCGCGCCGCGACCGCGACCTGACCGGGGAGGTGGCGGCCCGCGTGCACGCGCGGGTCGAGCACGACGGGGTCGGCGCCCGCCGCCTCGAACGACAGCGCCGCGACCGTGAGCCAGCGGTCGAGCAGCGCCGCCGCATCGACCACGAGCATGGCGGCGTGGGCGATCGTGACGGCGTTGCTGCTCATGAACGCCAGGCCATCGCGCGGGCCGAGCTGGACCCGGCCGCCCTCGACGAGCGCGAGGCCGATGTCCGCCAAGGCGGTGAGGTCGCCGGTACCGAGCGAGCCGAGCTCCCGGGTGGCCGGGATGTCGCCCGCGTTGAGCGCGTCCACGAGGGCGTCAAGCAGCCCGTCCGACACGCCGGCGCCGCCCGCGCCGAGCTGGTTGGCGCGCGTGGCCATGGCCGCCCGCACGAGCTCCTCCGGGACCTCGCGACCTGCACCGCATGCGTGGCTTCGCAACAGCGAGAGCTGATGCTCGGCACGGTCGCCCTCGCCGACGCGATGCTCGCGCAGCGGCCCGACGCCGGTGCTGGCGCCGTACAGCTCGTCGCCGCGGGCGAGCAGCACCTCGACCGCGTGGCGCGCCGCCTCGTTGCGCCCACGTGCGACCGGCGCGAGCTCGACCGGCGCGCCTTCGCGCGCGACCCGGACGACCGCAGCCGGGGTGAGCGAGGCGCCGTCGAGCACGATCGGGTCCATCGGCCGCGGACTCTACGCGCCGGTAAGAACCGAGCGGGTGCGGTCGCCAATACCGTTATGGCAGCGCTTGCGATGCCCGAGGTAGTCGTCGATGAGTCCCAGGACTGGCCGCGCGACCTGCGCGACCCCGCCACCCGCGAGGCGGCGTGCGCGCGCCTGCACGCGCTCCTGCTGCGTGCTGCCCGCTTCGAGATCGCGCGCCGCGACGTCCCCCACGGCGAGCGCGACGACCTGGCGCTTCAGGCGGCCGACGACGCGCTGGTCGCGATCCTCGCGAAGCTCGACACCTTCCGCGGGGCGAGTCGGTTCACGACCTGGGCGTACAAGTTCGCGCTGCTCGAGGCCGCCGTGAAGGCGCGGCGCCGCGCGTGGCAGCGCCGCGAGATCACCATCGACGACGAGGCCTGGGGGCGGATCGCCGTGCGCGGCGGCGACCAGCTCGAGACCCGGGAGCTGCTCGCGGCGATCGCAGCCGCGGTCCCGCGATGCCTGACCGAGCACCAGCGCCGCGTGCTGACCGCGCTGGCGCTGGACGGCGTGCCCGTGGACGTGCTGGCCGAGCGGCTGGGCACGACGCGCGGCGCGCTCTACAAGACCCTGCACGACGCGCGGCGCCGGCTGCGCGCCGAGCTGGAAAAGGAAGGACTCCTGCCATGAGCGAGCTCCTGAACAGCCTGCTCGGGCCGGGCGAGCCCGAGATCACGTGCGAGCAGTGCTTCGAGCTGCTCGACGAGTACGTCGAGCTCGAGGTCCGGGGGGGCGACCCCGACGGGCAGATCCCCGGGATGCGCGCCCACCTGAGCGGCTGCCCGGCCTGCCACGAGGATCACGAGAGCCTGCTCGCGTACGTCTCACTGCGCGAGCGTTAGGCCAAGCCACACGATCGCCAGCGACGCGACGAAGATCGCGCCTTCGAGCGCGTGCAGCTCCGGTCGGCGCATGTGCCACAGGACGAGCGCGGCGACGAACGCCACGAGGCCCAGCTTGACCTGCAGCGTCGTGTCGCCCCACTTGTCGTCGTGCGACGCCAGCGCGCTGCCGGTGGCGATCAGGACGCCGATCGCGACGAGGGTCCCGTAGCCGAATCGCCGGGCGATCGCGCGCAGGCGCTCACGGTCCGGGGCGCTGCGCTCCACCGGAACGACGGCGGCGGCCAAGAACATCTGGCCGCCGACGAAGAACGCCATCGCGATGACATGGAGCCAGCGCACGAAGAGCATCACAGCCAGCGGGCGCGCTTGAACGACGCGTACAGCCCGACAGCCGCGATCACCATCAGCGCAACCACAATCGGATACGCAACCGGCCAGCGCAGCTCCGGCATGTGACGGAAGTTCATGCCGTAGAACGACGCGATGAACGTGGGCACGGTGATGATCGCCGCCCACGCCGAGATCTTGCGCACGACCTCGTTCTGCTCGACCGAGATCACGGCCATGTTGGCCTCGAGGACGGTCGTCAGCAGGTCGCGCTGGGCGGCGACCTCCTCGTTGACGAGCTTCAGGTGGTCGCTGACGTCGCGGAAATACTGGCGCAGCGCAGGCGTCACGTGGGGGTACTGCCCGCGCTCCAGCGCGTCAACCGGGTTCAGCAGCGGGTGGACCGCGCGGTAGAAGTCCGACACCTCGCGTCGGAGGTGGTAGATGCGCTGCGTCGGCGCCGTCGCGCCGGAGAACACGGTCTTCTCGATCTCGTCGATGTCGCGTTCGAGCCCCTCGACGACCGGCGCGTAGTCGTCCACGACCTTGTCGATGA
>VAYD01000414.1:2328-5790 GCA_005883905.1 Actinomycetota bacterium | reverse complement strand
CGACACCACCGTGGGCCAGGGCTCGATGTTCCGGATCGCGCCCGTGAGCCGGACGCCCGTCGCCGTGATGCTGTTCTCGGCGGCGCGCATCGCCGACCTCGCGCCCGGGCAGCGTGTCGCGGTCACCGTGAACGGCGTCGCGCCCGAGCAGTACGGCCAGGCGGTCGGACGCGTCCAGCGGATCAGCCCGATCCCGGTCTCGCAGCAGCGGCTGCGTCAGATCACCGGCGACGCCTCGCTGTCCGGCCTCCCGTCCCGGCTCGGGCCGCTGCGCGAGGTGACGATCGCGCTGACGCGCGCGAACACGTCCTCGGGCCTGAAGTGGACACACGGGGCCGGCCCGCCTGCGCGGCCGTGAGCCGCCGGACGCTGCTGGGCAAGGCGTTCGGCTGACGTGAGCACGGCCCGCGCCCGCACCCCGACTGTCCTGCAGATGCAGGTCACCGAGTGCGGCGCGGCGTCGCTCGGGATGGTCCTCGCGCATTACGGGCGCTGGGTCCCGCTCGAGGAGCTGCGCGATCGATGCGGCGCGTCTCGTGACGGCACCACCGCCCTGGACGTGCTCAAGGCCGCGGCGGAGTACGGCCTCGAGGGCAAGGGCTACTACCGGCGTCGCGGCCTCCTCGAGGACGCGGGCTTTCCGCTGATCCTGTGGTGGAAGGGAGCGCACTTCCTCGTCCTCGAGGGCCTGGACGATCGGCACGCCTGGGTGAACGACCCTGCTTCGGGGCCGCGGCGCATCCCTGTCGAGGAGTTCGACCGCGACTACTCGAAGGTCTGCCTCGCGCTGCGCCCGACGGAGTCGTTCCAGCCCGGCGGCCGGAGGCCGGCGCGTATGCGAGGCCTCTGGCGGCGCTCGAGGCCGGTGCTGAGCGAGGTGCTCGCCGTGGTCGCGATCGGCCTGCTCGCGACGATCCCGGCACTGGCGGTCGCGGCCGTCGCGAAGCTCTTCGTCGACGACGTTCTCATCGGCGGCCAGACCGATCGGGCGTGGCCGCTCGTCGGCGTTCTCGCCCTGCTCACCGTGCTGCAGGCCGGCCTGCTGCTGTTCCAGCAGCGCGTGCTCACCGCCCTCGGCACGCGGCTCACGGTCGCCGAATCAGCGCGGTTCGTCCACCACGCGCTGCGCCTGCCGGAGCGCTACTTCCTCGCCCGCTCGGTCGCCGACCTCTCGCTGCGCGCGCAACACAACCGCGAGATCGTGAACCTCCTCGCCGGCAAGCTCGCGAGCGTCGCGGTCGGGCTGGTCACGATGGTCGTGTACGGCATCGCGATGATCTTCATCAGCCCGCTGCTGGCGGCGATCACGGTCGCGCTGACGCTGCTGAACATCGTCGCGATGCGCGCGGCGCTCACCCGCCAGCGCAACCTGTCACGGATGCTCGTCACCGAGCAGGCCATGCTGAACCAGACGACCGCGTACGGCGCGGCGACGATGGAGACGATCAAGGCCAGCGGGCTCGAGAGCGACTACTACGCGCGCTGGGAGGGCACGGCCGTCCGCGTCGGCGAGACGCGTCAGGCGATGGCGGTCGCGACGCAGCTGGGCAACTCGATCCCGCTCATGCTGCGCTCGCTCATCTCGGCGCTCGTCCTGTGCGTCGGCGCGCTCCTGGTCATCGACGGGCAGCTCGCGATCGGGTCGCTTGTCGCGTTCCAGACGCTGCTGACCTCGTTCGGCGCACCCGTCCTGGAGATCGTCAGCTTCTCGTGGCTTCTGCAGAACGTGCAGAACCTCATCCGCCGGCTCGACGACGTGCTGGACGAGCCGGTGGACCCGTCGTGCGACCCCGCCGTCCAGCGGCTCGAGTTCGTCGACGGGTCGCCGCGGCTGGAGGGCGCGGTGGCGCTCGACGGCGTGAGCTTCGGCTTCAAGGCGACGGCCCCGCCGCTGATCGAGGACTTCACGCTCGCGCTCGAGCCCGGCGCGCGGGTCGCGGTCGTCGGCGCCTCGGGCAGCGGCAAGTCGACGCTCGTGCGCCTCGTCGCCGGGCTGCATGAGCCGTGGTCGGGGACCGTCTTCGTCGACGGTCGTCACCGCCACGAGATCCCGCGGCGCGTGCTTGCGGACTCGATCGCCATGGTCGACCAGCGCATCGCGCTCTTCGCCGGGACCGTGCGCGACAACCTCACGCTGTGGGACGACGCGGTGCCTGACGAGGCGGTCACGCGTGCCGCGATGGACGCCCAGATCCACGATGACATCATCGGCCGGGCGGGCGCGTACACGGCGGCGATGCACGACGGCGGAGTGAACTGGAGCGGCGGCCAGCGCCAGCGGCTGGAGATTGCCCGGGCGCTCGTGCGCGACCCTTCGCTGTTGCTGCTCGACGAGGCGACGAGCGCGCTCGACGCCGACACCGAGGCGGCCGTCGAGGCGGCGCTGCGGCGCAGAGGCTGCACGACCGTCGTGGTCGCCCACCGGTTGTCGACCGTGCGCGACGCCGACTGGATCATCGTGCTCGACAAGGGCAAGGTCGTCGAGCAGGGCACCCACGACGAGCTCGTCGCCAGTGCCGGCCACTACTCGGAGCTGGTGCGCGAATGACGAGCACGGCGAACGTCTCGGCGGCGGAGCGCTTCGGCGTGGACAGCCCGCTGCTCGTGGGTTCGGGCGAGGCGACGCTGTTCCTGGCCGCGGTCGGCGACGACGGCCAGCTGCTGCGGCGGACGCCGGTCGTGACCGTGTACGCACCGGCGCTGCTCGCGACGCGTGAGCCCCCCTACGGGCACCGCTGGATCGTCGGGCCGGGGCTCGGCAGCGTGCTCGAGGAGGTGACTCTCGACGCGGACGAGCAGCTCGTCACGGCTGCGGCGGTGCACACCACTGAGGCCCGTGGTGCGGCTCACTGCGGAGCCCGCCGCGGTTCCGAATGTGCAAGGTGCCGTCGTCGACGCGACGGCCTGGGTACGGCCGCTGGCCGGGGTGCTGTCGCTCGCCGGTGTGCCGGTTCCGCGGGCGGGTGTGCCGCTGGCGGCCCGGCTCCCGGTCTATGGCGAAGGCGACGCGATCGCCGCAGCGGACCCCTTCGGGGACGTTTCGCCGGCGACGCTCATCGAGGGCGTCGAGTGGCTGTTCGCTGTCGCTGCCGAGCACGTCCTCGAAGCTGCCGGCGAGCGCCAGCTCGCCGACGCCGAGACGACGCGGTCCGCGGTGCGCCGGGCCCACGACGCCGAGGTCGGAGCAGTGAGCCTGCTCGCCGAGCAGCTGCGCGCCCGGCCCAAGCCCGTCATCGCCCCCGGGACGGATCCGCTCGTCGCCTGCATGGTCCGCGTGCTCGCACCCGACGGCCTGGCGCCGACCGTGCCGCGCGGAGGACTGGGGGAACGCGAGGGAACCGCCGCGGTGAACGCGCTCGCCGCCGCCTCGGGTCTCTTCGTGCGCCGCGTGACGCTCGACGGGAACTGGTGGACCGGCACGTACGGGCCCGTGCTCGGCTTCCGCGAGGACGGCGATCCGCT
>VAYD01000414.1:0-2285 GCA_005883905.1 Actinomycetota bacterium | reverse complement strand
GGCGGTCGATGCCGGGTTCGTGTTCAGCCGGCCGCTCGTGGACGAGCACATCGACCGGCGCACGCTGGGTCACGTGGTGGTCGACCGCCGCGCAAGCGCGATCGCGGCGTACGTCGGATGGGCGGCGCTCGTGGCCGCGACGGGGCTCGCGGTCCCGTTCGCGGCTGGCGTCGTCTTCGGATCGATCGTGCCCCACCAGGACCGGACGCGGTTGTGGTTCCTGCTGGCGGCGCTGGTGATCATCGCGGTTGCGAAGCTGCCCGTGCAGCTTGCCCTGGCATCGGCTCGAACGCGCGTCGAGACGACTGCGGCGCTCGACATCCAGCGCGGTCTGTGGGGGCGCATCCTGCTGAGCCCCGTCGCGCTCGTGCGCCGCGTCGGCGCCGGCGACATGGCAATGCGGCTCTCCGCTCTGGAGATGGCGCGCGACCCGATCGACCAGACGATTCTCTCGGTGCTGCCGAACCTGCTGACCGGGCTGCTCGCCGGGCTCGTTCTGTTCCACTACGACCTCCAGCTCGCGGCGTTCGTGTTGGCCATCGGACTTGTGGTCCTGGGCGTCGCGCTGCTGCTCGCGCGCAGCGCCGCGCGCGCGCAGGAGGAGGTCGAGACAGCTACGGGGTCCGTCAACGGCTTCCTGTTCCAGGTGCTCGTGGCGATTCCCAAGCTGCGCGTCGCGGCAGCGGAGTCGCGCGCATTTCTCGCGTGGGCGGAGCACTTCACGACCGCCGTCGGGCAGCGCCTGCTGCGCGCCAGCGCCCGCCAGCTCCTGCTGATCGCGATGATCCCGACGCTCGGCTCGCTCGCGCTCTTCGCCGGCGTCGCGCTGGTCGGGCCGGACCAGATCGGCGTCGACGTGTTCGTCGCGTTCCAGACGACGTACACCGTGTTCATCGCGGGCGTGACCGGGAGCATCGCCGCCGCCGGGACCGCGCTGCAGGCCGGCCCCACCCTCGATCGCGCGGTCGAGCTCGCGCAGGAGCCCGCCGAGCTGTCGGTCGGTCGTGCCGAGCAGGCGCCGCTTCGCGGGGCGGTTGCGTTCGCCGGCGTGACGTTCCGCTACCTGCCCGGCACGCCGCCGGTCCTGGACGACCTGACGTTCCGCGTCGAGCCCGGCGAGCTGGTCGCGATCACCGGCCCCTCGGGCGGCGGCAAGTCGACGGTGATGCGCATGCTGCTCGGGTTCGAGCAGCCCGAGCAGGGATCGGTGCTCTTCGACGAGCAGACACTCAGCTCGCTCGACGTCGGCGCCGTCCGCCGCCAGCTCGGGGTCGTCCTGCAGGACGGGCAGCTCATGCCGGGCACCGTGCGCCAGAACCTGGCCGGCACGGCCGTGCTCACGGACGCGGAGGTGTGGGAGGTGGCCGAGCTCGTCGCACTGGCCGACGACATCCGCGCGATGCCGATGGGGATGGACACCGTCGTCACACTCAACGCCGGCGCGTTCTCGGGCGGCCAGCGCCAGCGCCTGCTGATCGGCCGCGCGCTGGCCGCCCACCCGCGGATCCTGCTCCTCGACGAGGCGACGAGCGCGCTGGACAACATCGCCCAGCGCGTGATCACGCACAACCTCGCCGACCTCGGGATGACCCGGATCGTGGCCGCCCACCGGTTGTCGACAATCGTCGGCGCCGACCGGATCCTGGTCGTGGACCTCGGGCGCATCGTCGAGGACGGCACCTACGACGAGCTCATGGGACGTGGCGGCATGTTCCACGCGCTCGCCTCGAGACAGCTGCTGTGACCGTGCTGACCGGCTGCCGCCGCGATCATCCCCCGCCGGCGCCGATCTTGTCGAGCTGCTCCGGAGTCAGCTCGGCGCCGTAGCGATCCATCCAGGCGTCGACGAGCTCGTCCTGGGTCACGTGGTATCCGGCCGCTTGGGCCTTCGCGAGCACCGCCCCCTGGTCGTCCTTGAGCTCGTCGAAGGCGACCGCGAACTCCTTGTCCGTCTCCGCGCGCTCCAGGAACGCCCGCGCGTCGGTCATGCTCATGCGATCGCTCGCTTTCCGGTTGCTGGTTCACCCGGCGACTGACCAGCCCGCGCCGACGCTAGATCACCTCGAGCGCCCGCGTCAACCGGCGCATCAGATCGCGCTGGGTAGCGCGTCGTCGAGCGAGGCTGTAACAAGGCTTTCTCTTGTCGGGGTGACAGGATTTGAACCCGCGACCGCCCGGTCCCAGCGTCGACCCGAATCGCAGCCACCGACGCTTGGAGCTGATGCTCTTCGGGAACGCGTGATGCAGATCCGCGATCGGAGGGAAGCGATGAAGAGCGCAAGGCG
>VAYD01000413.1 GCA_005883905.1 Actinomycetota bacterium | reverse complement strand
GGTAATGGTTTCACGTCTACGCGAACGACACGCGGATACGCAGCTGTTCGCCATCCTCGCCCGGGCTCCTGTCGACCTCGTCCGCGACGCGTTCGAGCACGTTCCCGACGCCCGGCAGGGTCGCGTCGGCGACAAGACCCTCGGTTCCCCCCTTCGTCAGCGACCCCACGATGATCTCAAGCGCGGACTCGTCGGTCCGCACGACCACGCGGACGCGGTCGCCGGTCGAGAAGCGCGGCGCGTGCGCCGCGACGGCGTCGGTGATCAGCAGCGCATCGTCGAGCCGGTCGATCGGGCACTGGGCGCGCGCGGCGAGCATGCCGACCACGCGGCCGAGCACCGCGCCCACGAGCGGGCCGTGCACCACGGCGACGTGCGCCTCGTTGGGCGACGTGGACGTGCTCGTGGGCTCGCTCACGCCGCGGCCTCCGTATCGGTCAGCAGGAAGGTCATGCGCACCTCGGTGCGCTCGTCCGGGCCGGTCCCGAGCTCCAGCGACTCAGCGAGCGTCGCGATCAGCGGGAGGCCGAGGCCGAGGCCCGGGCTGTCGGGCCGCGGCAGCATGCCGCGCCCCTCGTCGTGGACGACCACGGTGAGCCGGTCATCGCGCGCCCAGGCGGTCACGCCCAGTGGTCCCTCGCCGTCCGGATAGGCGTGCACGACGACGTTCGTGCATGCCTCCGTCACCGCCAGCTTGATGTCCGCTAGCGCCTGGTCGGGGACGTCGAGCGCGTCCCCGAATCCGCCCAGTGCATGCCTGACGACCGCCACGTTCTCGGGGCGCGACGGCAGCGTGAGCTCGAGATCGGGAATCACAGGGTCGGCCACAGCTTCACGATCCGGCGCGTTGCCGGGACCCTCAGCCGTAGTGCCCACCGGTTTCTCCTTCCATGCGCTCCGATCCTCGGGCGCGGAGTCTAGTGCTCCGGTCCCCGGACACCTATCCGCCGGGCTCCCCGTTCAGCAGGGTCGTTCGCTACGCTTCCCGCTCCTTTCCCGCGCCCCCCGCGCCGCCGACCCCGGGAGCGTCCATGTCCATGCGCAACCAGCCGCCACAGGCCGACGGCCTCTACGACCCTAGGTTCGAGCACGATGGCTGCGGCGTGGCCATGGTGGCCCGGCTGGACAACGAGCCGACGCACGACGTCGTCGACCGCGCGCTGATCGCACTCGACAACCTCGAGCACCGCGGCGCTGAGGGCGCCGACATCCGCACCGGCGACGGCGCCGGGATCCTCGTCCAGATGCCCGACGCATTCCTGCGCGCGGCCGTCGAGTTCGACCTGCCGCCGCTCGGTCACTACGGGGTCATCCAGTGCTTCCTGCCGACCGACCCGGCGCGCCGGGAGAAGATCGAGCAGCTGCTCGAGATGAACGTCCGCGTCGAGGGCCAGCGGGTCCTCGGCTGGCGCGATGTCCCCGTCGACGAGGACCACGTCGGCGACGTCGCGGCCGCGTCGCGGCCCTACATGCGCCAGCTGTTCGTCGCGGCCGGCCCTGGCTTCGAGGGCCACCAGATGGCGTTCGAGCGCAAGCTGTTCGTGATCCGCCGGATCGTCGAGCTGGCGGCCGGCCCCGACTTCTACGCGTCGTCGTCCTCGTCGCGCACGATGGTCTACAAGGGGATGCTGATCTCCCACCAGCTGCGCCACTTCTACCCGGACGTGGCCGACGAGCGCTTCGCCTCGGCGCTGGCACTCGTGCATTCGCGCTTCTCGACGAACACGTTCCCGAGCTGGGAGCGCGCCCATCCCTACCGCGTGATCTGCCACAACGGCGAGATCAACACGCTGATGGGCAACGTCAACTGGATGCGCGCGCGCGAGTCGCAGCTCGCGAGCGAGCTGTTCGGCATCGACCTGCAGAAGGTGATGCCGGTCGTGCGCCCCGGCGGCTCGGACTCCGCGACGTTCGACAACGTCCTCGAGCTGCTGATGCTCGCGGGCCGCTCGCTGCCGCACGCAGCGATGATGATGATCCCCGAGGCCTACCGGGACCGCGACGACCTGCCCGAGCACCTCAAGGGCTTCTACGCCTACCACGCGTGCCTCATGGAGCCGTGGGACGGCCCGGCGTCGGTGGCGTTCACCGACGGCACGGTGGTCGGCGCCACGCTCGACCGCAACGGCCTGCGCCCCGGCCGCTGGGTCGAGACCAAGGACGGCCACGTGATCCTCGGCTCGGAGGCCGGGATGCTGCCGGTCTTCCCGCAGGACGTGAAGCGCCTCGGGCGACTCGCGCCGGGCAAGCTGTTCCTGGTCGACCTCGAGAAGGGCCGCATCGTCGACGACGACGAGGTCAAGCGCCACGTCGCGACGCAGCGCCCGTATGGCCAGTGGGTCGCCGACAACGTCGTGCACTTCAACGACCTGCCGCCGAGGGAGGCGCGCGCACTCGACGAGCCGTTGCGCGCCCTGCAGCTGGCGTTCGGCTACACGCAGGAGGACCTGCGCGTGCTCATCGCGCCGATGGCGAAGGCCGGCGAGGAGCCGCTGGCAAGAACAAGCCGCTGTACAACTACTTCAAGCAGCTGTTCGCGCAGGTGACGAACCCGCCGATCGACCCGATCCGCGAGTCGATCGTGATGTCGCTGGCCACGGGCGTCGGCGCCGAACAGAACCTGCTCGACGAGACGCCGGAGCACGCGCACCAGCTGGTGATGGACCAGCCGATCCTGCGCAACCACGAGCTCGAGACGCTGCGCGAGGTCGACACGTCGGTCTTCCGCTCGCACACGATCGACATCACGTGGCCGGTCAACGAGGGCCCCGATGGCATGTCGGCGCGCCTCACCAACGTCTGCGACGAGGCCTACGACGCGATCCAGGCCGGCATCAACGTCGTGATCCTGTCCGATCGCGCGGTGTCGCCCGCCCGCGCGGCGATCCC
>VAYD01000409.1:986-3648 GCA_005883905.1 Actinomycetota bacterium | reverse complement strand
GTCAAGAGCGAGGACGCGCGCATGTGGCTCGACGCCCCGGCGCCGTTCGCGCGCAGCATTCGCGTGCTGCACGACAACGAGCAGCGAATCACCGGCGACGCGGACGTCGAGGGCGTCGTCCTGCGCTACGGGTTCTTCTACGGCCCGGGCACGTACCACGCGTCGGACGGCTCCATCGCCGCACAGGTCCGCAGGCGCCGGTTCCCGATCGTCGGCAAGGGCGCCGGCATGAGCTCGTTCATCCACCTGCACGACGCAGCATCCGCGACCGTGGCCGCGCTTGATCGCGGGCGCGGGATCTACAACATCGTCGACGACGAGCCCGCGCGCACCCGCGACTGGCTGCCCGTCTTCGCCCAGGCGATCGGGGCGAAGCCGCCGCGCCGCATCCCGGCCTGGGTCGCGCGCCTGTTCGCCGGGAGGATCGCCGGCGTCGCGGGCGAGCTGCGCGGCGCGTCGAACGCGAAGGCGAAGGCCGAGCTCGGCTGGCAGCCGACGCTCCCGAGCTGGCGCGAGGGCTTCGCGACGGCGCTGGACAGCGGCCCGGTGGGCGCACGCGCGAACGCGTGATCTTGCAGAGACGACGTCTGGGCCCTTTTGCTCTCGCATACCGAGAGCCAGAGGGCCCACGTCCACGCCACCTGGCCGATCCACCCTCCCCTCACCGACCAAACCACGCCCGGCGCACCGAGAACGTCCGGACTGAGCGCTGCGCCCTAAGCCACCTTCGACGCGCGCTCGCGCTCGATGTCCATCCGCAGGCGCACGAGCGACTGGCGGATGATGCGCGAGATCTGCATCTGCGACACGCCGATGCGGCTCGAGATCTCCGTCTGCGTGAGGTCCTCCTCGAAGCGCAGGCGGAGCACCTCGCGGTCGCGCGGCGAGAGCACCTGCATCGCGTCGTCGAGCAGCACGCGCATCTCGGTGCGCTTCATCTCCGGGTCGTCCTCGCCGAGCGCGTCCGCGAGGCTCATGTCGCGGTCCTCGCCGGTCGGCTCGTCGAGCGAGCGCGTGCGCCGCGCGCCGACCGACTGCAGCGTCTGCAGCACCTCCTCGAACGGCGCGTCGACGGCTTCGGCGAGCTCCTGCACTGTCGGCGAGCGGCCGAGCTGCGACGTGAGCTTGTCGCGCGCCTTGGCGATCTTCAGCTGCAGCTCCTGCATGCCGCGCGGCACGCGCATCGCCCACGTGCGATCGCGGAAGTGGCGCTTGATCTCGCCGAGCACGGTCGGCGTCGCGTACGAGGAGAAGCGCACGTCGCGGTCAAGGTCGAAGCCCTCGATCGCTTTCATGATCCCGATGCACGCGACCTGCACTAGATCGTCGAGCGGCTCGCCGCGCCCGGCGTAGCGACCGGCGAGCGCGCGCGCCAGCGGCAGCATCTCCTCCGCGAGCTGGTCCTTCGCCGCCTGATCGCCGTCGACGTGGTATCGGCGCAGCAGCTCATGCTCGCGCTGGGCGCGAGCTGCGTTGGCGATCTTGCCCCCATCGTCGGACACGGCGCTCCCTGGAGCGTAGTCCCCTGAGGCCGACTGCGGCGAAACCGAGGCGGCTACCCCTGCTCGAGCGGCGCCATCGTCAGGCCGGCGTCCTGGAGTTGCTCCCAGTACAGCTCGGCCGGCTCGCGATGACCGCTCCAGACGATCGCGAGCCCGGTGTTGTGGATCCGGTCGGCGATCGCGTAGCCCTTGTCGACGTTCACACCCGGCACGTAGCGCGCCAGGGCATGCGCGACGCTGTCGAAGGTGTTGTGGTCGTCGTTACGGACGATGACGTGCCAGGAGCCGCCCAGGCCGCTGTCAGGGCCTTGTGTCCGCGGAAGTTCGATGGTTTGGCTCATACGTGATCTGAGGATATGCGTTTATCCCAGTAGCGCTCAAGCCCGGCGTACAGGGTCTCGGGGGGCATCGCTTCGAGGTAGCTCTCGTTGCCGTGCATCTCCTCGCGTACCCACGCCTCGAACCCCGTTTTGTCCAGCTCGCGGGCCTTGTCAGCCCACTGACGAAGGCGTTCGCGCAGCTCGTCGAGGTGCCCGGCGGGGTCATGCGCGCCGAAGTGCGTGACCGCGATCCGCTCGGGCCGCCACGCCTCGACGACGCCCATCGACTGCATCCACAGCTCCACGTCGATGTCGGGTGGCGGCGTCGGCGGCAGCACCGGCCCGTCGCCGATCCGCACGCCCGCAACGTCGCCGGCGAAGGCCGTGCCGGTCGCCTCGTGCAGGTACGCGACGTGGTGCGAGGCGTGCCCGGGCGTGTACTCGACGCGGAAGCCGACCAGCCGCTCGCCGCCGGTGAGCACCCGCATCCGATCCTCGGGCACCGGCACGACCTCGCCCCAGAGCCGGTCGAACTGGTCGCCGTAGATGCGCATCGCGCTGGCGACGAGTCGCGACGGGTCGATCATGTGCCGCGCGCCGCGCTCGTGCACCCAGACCTCGGCGTCCGGCCACAGCCGGCACAGCGCGCCGGTGGCGCCCGCGTGGTCGAAGTGGATGTGGGTGAGCAGGATCGCGCGCGGAACGAACCCGTCGAGCCCCTCGAGCAGCGCCCGGTGCGCCGACTCCGGCCCCGGGTCGACGATCACGTCGTCGATCGCGAAGCAGCAGATCGCCCGCGGGACGCCCTGATGCAGCACGTCGATCTCACGCACGGGCGAT
>VAYD01000409.1:0-891 GCA_005883905.1 Actinomycetota bacterium | reverse complement strand
TCGAAGACCCACTCGTCGTCGTAGGCGACCGCCTCCTCGGGCAGGTCCTCGTCGAGGATCGCCACGCGCTCGTGGATGTCGAGGAACGCCAGGCCCGCCTTGCCCTCCTCGATCAGCCCGCGGCTCGAGCCGTCGAGCAGGAAGAACGTCGCGAACAACCGGCCGCCGGGCGCGAGCACGCGCGCGCACTCGGCCACGTAGTGCGTCGCGTCGGCCTCGAGCAGGTGGGTGAACACGCTCGTCGCGACGACGAAGTCGAAGCTCGCGTCGTCATACGGGAACCGGAACTCGTCCGCCCGCAGCGCGCCGTGCGGGTTGTAGCGCGCGTTGAACAGGTCGGCGACCCCGAAGCTGAAGTTCGAGTGGCGGCGATAGCGGCGCCGGCACCATGCGATCCCGTCGCGGTTGACGTCGAAGCCGGCGTAGGCGCCGTCGGACGACAGGTAGCCGGCCAGCGGGCGCGCCATGCGCCCGCCGATGCCGCAGCCGACGTCGAGGACCCGCTCGGAGGGCTGCAGGCCGCCGAGCTCGATGAAGTGCGCGAGGAACTCGTCGCCGGTCGCGGCGAAATCGCTGTGGTCGACGAAGTCCAGGCGCCGGGGCGGCGTGAGCCGGTCGCGACGACGCGAAACGGTGTCGCGCAGGTCGAGCGCGCGAAGCCTCGCGGACTGCCTTGCACGGTCGATGACGGGTCTGCGCACCGGCGGCGGACCATACAATCCGTGCCCTCATGAGCGACCACCGACTGCCCGAGCGCGACCGCCCGTGGATGATGCGCACCTACGCCGGCCACTCGACGGCGAAGGCCTCCAACGAGCTGTACCGCGGCAACCTCGGCAAGGGGCAGACCGGCCTCTCGGTGGCGTTCGACCTCCCGACGCAGACCGGCTA
>VAYD01000408.1:3182-5085 GCA_005883905.1 Actinomycetota bacterium | reverse complement strand
GATGATCCAGGCGAGGATGAACGGCGCGAGGCCCGCCAGGAGCAGCAGCCAGCGCATGATGGTGTGTGCCTGCCAGCAGCTGAAGTCGCCGCTGCGGCCATTGAGCCGCGTGATCGCGTCGACGTGGTACCAGGGAAGGAAGATGCTGACGATCAGCAGGAGGCCCCCGCCCATCGCGACGTACTCCCCCTGCCGCAGATGTGTGCGGTCGACCACGAGCCGGACCCTATCCCACGGACGAGGCGATCGTGACGAGCGCCACTTCGTCCCACGGCCCCTGGCCGGTGAGGCGCAGGTGCACCCCGTCGAGCTCCCAGCTGAGCTCCGTGACGGGCCGCAGCGACGGCTGCGCCTCGTCGAGCGCGGCCTGGCGCAGCACGAAGTCGCCGACCGGCCGCGGGCCCGCGTCCGGCAGCTGCGTCGGCGCCGGCGCGCTCGAGACGAACAGCGCCAGCCGCCCGGGCCCGCCGCGCGTGTCGTCGAGGTTCCACTCGACCTCGACCGCGCCCGGACCCTGCGCCGACACCTCGACCCAGCGCACGAGCGGGAGCGGCACTGACGGCAGCGGGACGGGGCGGCCGAGGTGCGCATCGGCCGCAGCGATGCCTTCGAGCGGCTCCACGAACGTAGGGTCCCACCAACTGCGCCGGACCGTGGTGATCGGCATCTGAAAAGCTGCGGTGCATGGCGAGGGTGATCGGCGTCGATGTCGGCGGCACGAAGGTCGCCGTCGCGTCCCTCGAGGACGGCGCGCTCAGCGACGTGCAGATGCGGCCGACCGAGAAGGCGTCCCCCGACGCGCTGGTGGACCAGCTCGTCGAGGCGATCGAGGAGCAGGGGCCCGCCGACGCCGTGGGACTCGGTATCCCGAGCGTGATCGACGCCGCCCGGGGCATGGCGATGTCGTCCGTGAACATCCCACTGCAGCACGTCCCCCTGCGCGACATCCTGGGTAGACGCCTGGATATCCCGGTTCACGTGGACAACGACGCATCGGTCGCCGCGCTGGCGGAGGCCCACTCGGAGGACGGCAAGCTGATCGCCCAGTCGGTGGTGATGTTCACCGTGGGCACGGGCGTCGGCGGCGGGCTCGTCTTCGGCGGGCGCATCTACCGCGGCGCGACGAGCTCGGCCGCCGAGCTCGGCCACACGCTGGTGTTCGCGGATCCGACCGACGGTGCTCCCAAGCCAGAAGGCTTCCCGCAGCCGGGCTCGCTGGAGCGCCACGCGGCCGGCGGCTCGCTGGACCGGCTCGCCGCCGAGCACGGCCTGGGAGACGGGCGCGGCGCGGTCGAGGCGGCCGGGCGCGGCGACACCGGCGCAATCGAGTGCCTTCGGATCATCGGCGAGCGCCTCGGCCTGGCGATCGCCAACGTCCTCAACACCTTCGACCCCGAGCTCGTCGTGATCGGCGGCGGGGTGAGCACTGCGGGAGAGTTCCTGTTGCGGCCCGCGCGCCAGGTCGCGCAGGAGTTCACCATGAGAGGCCTGGGAAGCAAGACCGAGATCCGGATCGCGCGCTACGGCGTCCACGCAGGCGTCCGCGGCGCAGCGCTGCTCGCGCTGACGGAAGAGGCAGCGGCGGGATGAGGCTCGCCTGCGCGTTCGATCACGCAGGGGTCCCGCTTCGCGAGACGGTGATCACGGCGCTGCAGTCGGCCGGGCACGAGCCGCAGGACCTCGGCACGGCCGACGACTACCCCGACGTGGCGCTCGCCGTGTGCCGCGCGGTGCTCAGCGGCGAGGCCGAGCGCGGCGTCGTCGTCTGCGGCAGCGGCGCCGGCGTCTCGGTGGCCTGCTGCAAGATCCCGGGCATCCGGGCGACGGTGGCCCACGACCACTACACGGCCGGCCAGATGGTCGGTCACGACAACTGCAACGTGCTCTGCATCGGCGCCCGCGT
>VAYD01000408.1:455-3130 GCA_005883905.1 Actinomycetota bacterium | reverse complement strand
AATCGAGCGCGACGGACTTCAGGCAAACCTGGAAGGGAGCTGACATGGCGACCGAAGCGACCGTGAACGAACGGCTCGCGGCGATCACCGCCGCGGGGACGAGCATCTGGCTCGACCAGATCAGGCGCTCGATGACCCAGGGCGGCGAGCTGGAGCGCATGGTGCGGGAGGAATCGCTGCACGGCGAGACGTCGAACCCCGCGATCTTCGAGAAGGCGATCCTCGGCGCGGAGGACTACGACGAGCAGATCGAGCGCATGGCGCACGAGGGCGCCGATGCGCGCGCGATCTACCAGGCGATCGCGATCCAGGACGTGCAGGAGGCGGCCGACGTGCTGCGGGTCGTGTACGACGACACCGGCGGCTACGACGGCTACGTGTCGCTCGAGGTCGACCCCGACATCGCCTTCGACACGCAGCGCACGATGGAGCAGGCGCGCGAGTACTGGGGACGCGTGGACCGCCCCAACGTGATGATCAAGATCCCTGGCACCGACGAGGGTCTGCCGGCGATCGAGCAGATGACCTACGAGGGCCTGAACATCAACATCACGCTGCTGTTCAAGGTCGAGCAGTACGAGAGGGTCATGGAGGCCTACATCCGCGGGCTCGAGCGCCGCCACGAGGAGGGCAAGTCGGTCGACGTGCACTCCGTGGCGTCGTTCTTCGTCTCGCGCGTCGACACCGAGGTCGACAAGCGCCTCGAGAACATGGACCCGCCCGCCTCTCAGGAGCTGTACGGGACGGCGGGGCTGGCCAACGCGCGCGCGGCCTACCAGCGCTTCAAGGCGATCTTCCACGGCGAGCGCTTCGCCGCGCTGCTCGAGGCCGGCGCGCCGGTGCAACGGCCGCTGTGGGCATCGACCGGCGTGAAGAACCCGGCGTACCCCGAGACGATGTACGTCGACGGGCTGATCGCGCCGGAGACCGTCAACACGATGCCCGTGGCGACGCTCCTCGCCGCCGGCGAACATGCGGAAATCGATCCCACCCACCCCTCGACGGCGGACCAGGACCCGACTGCGGACCTGCAGGCGCTGGCGCAGGCGGGCATCGACATGACCGACGTGACCGACAAGCTGCTGCGCGACGGCGTCGACGCGTTCGTCACGCCGATGGAGAAGCTCCTCGCGGGCATCGAGTCCAAGCGCGAGGCGATCGTCACGGGCCGGCCGGCGACGATCGAGGCATGGCTTCCCGAGGAACTCGAGCCGGCGGTCAGCGCGCGTGCGCAGAAGGCGATCGAGGCGGAGGTCGCGCAGCGGATCTGGCGCAAGGACGACACGCTCTGGGGCGAGCACGGCGCGCCCGAGGTCGGCAACCGACTCGGCTGGCTGACGATCTCCGAGACGATGCGCGAGGAGCTGCCCGACCTGCAGGCGTTCGCCAAGCAGGCCGCGGCGGACGGCCTGACCGACTGCGTGCTGCTCGGCATGGGCGGCTCGTCGCTGGCGCCCGAGGTGTTCCGGCGCTCGTTCGGCGTCAAGGAGGGCGCGCTGCGGCTGCACGTGCTCGACTCCACCGACGCCGCGGCGATCCGCGCGGTCGAGGACGCGATCGACATCGACAAGACGCTGTTCCTCGTGTCGAGCAAGTCCGGCGGGACGATCGAGACGCTCAGCCAGTTCAAGCACTTCTGGTCGCGCAAGCCCGACGGCGATCACTTCGCCGCGATCACCGATCCGGGCTCCGGGCTGGCCGACCTGGCGACCGAGCACGGCTTCCGCCGCGTGTTCCTCAACGACCCGGACATCGGCGGGCGCTACAGCGCGCTGTCGTACTTCGGGCTCGTCCCGGCGGCGCTGATGGGCGCCGATGTGGAGGCGCTGCTCGACGGCGCCGGGCAGGCCGAGCAGGCCTGCGCGCACTACGAGACGCAGGCCAACTCCGGGCTGTGGCTCGGGATCGCGCTCGGCGAGCTGTCGCTGCACGGCCGCGACAAGCTGACGTTCATCGTCGACGAGCCGCTGGACTCGTTCGGCCTGTGGGCCGAGCAGCTCGTGGCGGAGTCGACCGGCAAGCAGGGCAAGGGCATCGTGCCGGTCGCCGACGAGCCGGTCGGGTCGCCGGACGTCTATGGCGACGACCGCGTGTTCGTGCACCTGTGCAAGGGCGACGACAACGACGAAGAGGTCAACGCGCTGCGCGACGCGGGCCAGGCGGTCGTGACGCTGTCGGTCGGTGGCCCCGAGGACCTCGGGCGGATCTTCTTCTTCGCCGAGTTCGCGACCGCCGTGGCGGGCTGGGTGCTCGGGATCAACCCGTTCGACCAGCCCAACGTGCAGGAGGCCAAGGACGCGACGAAGCGCGTACTCGAGTCCGGAGGCGCTGACCCTGACGACGGCGACGTGGCCGACGTGGTCCGCTCGGCGCCGCCGTCGTACGTGGCGATCATGGGCTACGTCCAGCCGACGCCCGAGTTCGACGCGGCGGTCAGAGAGCTGCGCGCCGTGCTCCGCGACGCGACCAAGCAGACGACCACGTTCGGCTACGGGCCGCGCTTCCTGCACTCGACCGGACAGCTCCACAAGGGCGGCCCCAAGACGGGCAGCTTCCTGCAGCTGATCCATGACGGGCCCGAGGACGTCGAGATCCCCGGCGAGGCCTACTCGTTCACGACGCTCAAGCACGCGCAGGCCGACGGCGACCTCGAGACGCTGCGCGCCCACGGCCTC
>VAYD01000408.1:0-431 GCA_005883905.1 Actinomycetota bacterium | reverse complement strand
ACCGCAACGATCAAGGAGACGCTCTCTTGAGTCAGATCGGGTTCGTCGGACTGGGCCGCATGGGCGGCAACATGGTCCACCGCATCAGGCGCGACTCGGACCACGAGGTCGTCGCGTTCGACTTCGACGAGAAGGCCGTCAAGCGCGCCGAGAAGGTCGGCGCCGCGGGAGCGGGCTCGCTGCGCGAGCTCGTCAAGAAGCTCGAGGCGCCGCGGATCGTGTGGATCATGGTCCCGGCGGGCGACCCGACGCAGAAGACCGTCGACGCCCTCGCCAAGCTCCTTGACCGGGGCGACACGATCGTCGACGGCGGCAACTCGCGCTGGACCGATGACATGGTGCGCGCCGCGGCGCTCAAGAAGTTCGGCATCAACTACGTCGACGTCGGGACGTCCGGCGGCGTCTGGGGCCTCGAGGTCGGCTACTGCATG
>VAYD01000407.1 GCA_005883905.1 Actinomycetota bacterium | reverse complement strand
CGCTCCGCCTCGGCCAGCACGGTCATCACGAGGCGCGCGTCGTCGGTCTGGCAGTCGTAGAACAGGTAGCCGGAGGTCGGCTCGCGCGCAGCCAGCGCCGGGAGCATCTCGAGCACCTCGTCGCCCGAGATGATCCGGTGGCGGTCGGGGCTCCACGAGGTCGCCTCGCCGTCTGTGTCGCGGCCCCGGCGCCGGCGCAGCTTGTCGACCGACATGACGTCGTAGAGGTTCAGCCCGACCCCCACCAGACGGTCGGGGCGGGCGCCCTCGAACGCGGGAACCACGAGCGGCAGCGGCCGCACGAGGTGCGGCGCGAGCGCGACGAGCAACTGGCGTTCGAGCAGCGCCTCGCGCACGAGGCCGAGATCGAAGTTCTGCAGGTAGCGCAGGCCGCCGTGGACAAGCTTCGAGGAGCGGCTCGACGTGCCCGACGCGAAGTCCGCCCGCTCGACCAGCGCAACGCTGTAGCCGCGCGTCGCGGCGTCGAAGGCCACGCCGGCGCCCGTGATCCCGCCGCCGACGACGACGATGTCGAACGTGTCGCGATCGAGTGCGGCGAGGGCGTCGGCGCGGGCGATCATCCGGCGCCGGAGTCTGTCAGAGGGCGGTCGCGCACAAAGGTGACTACTCAAGTCTGGGGCTGAACGGCCGATACCAGGGTCATGCGCGCGCATCGTGCCCCCCTTCTCGCTGCCGCGGCGATCGCCATTGCGGCGCCCGTCGCGGCCCATGCACAACTCGGCCTTCCGCTGCCGCCCGCGACCTGCCCGACCCCCTCGGCGGCGTCGTGGACACCGTCACCGGGACCGCGGGCGGCGTAGTCGACACCGTGAACAACGCGACCGGCGGCGCCACCGGCGGCATCACGGACACGATCGGCCAGACCGTCGACCAGGTGCTCGGCGGGACGCTCGGCGAGCTGCCGACCGGGACGATCGACGACCTGCTCGGCGCCGCCGGCCTCAACGGCCTGAACGGCGCCAACGGCCAACCTGGCGTCACCGTGCTGCCGGACGGCACCGTCGTGGTCGACAAGCGTGCCCCCACGACGAAGGTGACGGTGCTCAACCGCAACCGGACCGTCGGCCGCAGCGGCAGGCTGTCGCTGCGGATCTCGAGCGACGAGCCGAGCGTGGTCGCGCTCGTTGGCACCGTGAAGCCCGGGCGGGCATGGCACCTCAGCCGCCGGGCGGCCAAACGCCACTCGCGCAAGACGATCAAGATCCCGAAGGTCGTCCTCGCCTACCGCCAGGCCGGCGCCCTGAAGCTGACGATCCAGTTCTCGGGCCGCGCACAGCGCAACATCCGCCAGAGCTTCAACTCGAACATGAAGCTGACGCTCGTCGCCGTCGACGTCGCCCGCAACCAGGTCACGCGCAAGCTCAGCCGCGTCGTCAAGCACTGAGCCGGCGCGCGAGGCGCGCTGCCAGCGCCATGATCGTGATCTGCGGATTGACCCCCAGTGACGAGGGCACGACGCTCCCGTCGGCCACGTAGACGCCGGGCGCGCCGCGCACCTGGAGGTGCTCGTCGACCACCGATGCCGCCGAGTCGGCCCCGGCGCGCGCCGTGCCGAGCGGATGGAACGCCATCGCGCTGATCTGCCGCGGTCGCACGCGCGCACTGGGGAGCCGCTCGACGTCGCCGTCGCGCAGCGTCGGCACTCCGTCGATCGGGACTATCACCTCGCGCGCGCCCGCGGCGAAGAAGATCCGGGCGAGCAGCTCGAAGCCGCGCCGGAAGCGCTCGGCGTCGTCGGGGTGCAGGTCGTAGCGCACCACGATCCGGCGCCCGAGGCTGCGCACGCTGCCGCGCGCGGTGTCGGAGACCATGACGCCGAACGAGCCTGTCCGCCGTGCAGCGAGCATCAGGTCGCGATGCTCGGCGCCCGCGCGCGGCGTGCTCATGGCGGCCTGGTCCGGCGGACCCGCGATCCCCTCGAGCATGATCCCGTCGCCGGCCAGCTCGTCGACGTAGACGCTTTGCGGGACGCCGGCCCAGGGGTCGACCGGCTCGTCGTACAGCGCGCGTGCGGCGCTGGCGGGATGGATCGAGAGGTTGCGCCCGAGCTGCCCTGAGGCGGCGCCGAGGCGGTTGCGGCGCAGCAGCGACGGTGTCAGGAGCGCGCCAGCCGCGACGATCACGGTCTCGGTGCGCACTCGCATCGCGCCGCCGCGCGTGGTGGCGTGGACCTCCCGGACGCGGCCGCGCTCGAGCGTGATGCGATCCGCGCGCGCGTTGGTGAAGGTCGTGGCGCCCGCACGCTGCGCGCGCGGGATCCAGACCTGCCCGGCGTGCTGCTTGGCTCCGGTCGGGCAGCCGAACGCGCACACCCCGGAGCCGACGCAGCCGAGCGCGTTGCGCTCCAGGTAGCCCGCGCTGAGGCCGAGGCGGTCGGCGCCCTCCTTGACGAGGTTCGCGTTGCGCCCGGCGAGCTCGGGCGTGACCCGGCGGACGCCGATCGCCTCCTCGACGAGCTCGAACTCCTCGTCCAGGTCGACATCGAGGCCATGGTCGTGGCGCCAGCGATCGAGGACGTGCTGCGGCGTGCGGAAACAGGTGCCGGAGTTGACGAGCGTCGTCCCGCCGACGCCGCGCCCGAGCGGCACGACGATCGGCGGATCGCCGACGGTCGCGATCTGGCCGCCGTCGCGGTAGAGGCGGGGCATCATGTCGCGCGGCCGCGCGGTCATCGCGGCGGGCTCGTGCACGTCGCCTTCCTCCAGGATCGCGACGCGCCAGCCGGCCTCGGCGAGCAGCGCCGCGACGGGCGCGCCGCCCGCGCCGGTGCACGCGTCGGCGGTGACGATCCGCTCGCTCACCGGCCGCGGACGTCGGCGGCGCGCGCGACGACCGCGTCCGCGTCGTAGCCGAGGACGCGCATCACGCCGGCGTCGCCGTAGTAGTGCAGGTGGGCGAGCGAGCGCACGAGCTTGAGCAGCGGCCCGCGCCGCAGCCCCGCGCCCACGAGCAGGAACACGGCGCGCAGCGCCAGCGCGTTGAGCCTGGGCGCGGCCTTCAGCGAGCGCTCGAAGGCCGCGGCTGCGTCGGTCTCGCGGACGGGCGGCAGCGGCGGCACCGGCGCGACGACGGCGTCGGTCACGCGCACGAAGACGCTGCGCTCGCGCCCGGTCATCCGCTGACCTGCTCGGCCTGCAGCGACGCTAGCTCGAACGCCGCGGCGCGCGCGCGATTGCCGTCGCGGTGGTCGATCGCGCGCGCTACGCGGGCGTAGATCGGAGCCAGCTCGTGCGGGCGCGCAGTGACCGGCACGGCGTCGAGGTGGGCGAAGTAGATCTCGCGGATCGCGTTGAGGATCAGCTCGAACACGAGGTTGTGCGCGGCCTGCGCGACTTCGGTGAAGAACGCGAAGTCGATGCGCGCCGCGTCGTGCGGGTGCTCGGCGGCCGCGAAGCGCATCGCGAGCTGGTGCAGGCGCTTGACCTGCGGGGCGCGGCGCCGCTCGGCGGCGAGCCCGGCGATCTCGCGCAGCATCAGCGCGCGAGCCTCGAGGATCGCGAGCAGGATGCCGGCGTCGAGCGTGCCGCCGCGGAACAGCAGGTGCGTGAGGAGGTCCAGCCCGCCGTGCTCGCGCCAATCCCGGACCCGCATCGCGGAGCCGCGGCGCACGTCGACGAGCCCCATCTGCTCCAGACGCTTGAGCGCCTCGCGCACCGAGCTCATCGTCACGCCGAGGTCCGCAGCCAGCGCCCGCTGCGTCGGCAGCTTCTCCCCTGCTTCGTAGCGGCCGGCGAGCAGCGCCTCGAGCAGCTGCGCGAAGACGCGCTCGGACACCAGCGCGACTGAGGGGTCAGTCCCCACAGCTGCAGGGTACGAAAAAGGGGTCTGTCCCCTTTTTTGCATTGTTCGGAACACTCACCGGCTGGACGCTAGCAAGTGTTCGGAAGAGTTGTGCTAGTGGGGCTTGAGGCCGTCGAGCGCAAACTCGACGAGCCGGCGCCAGCGCTCGTCCGGCTCGGGCATGGCGTCGATGGCGGCGCCCAGACCGCACATCAGGCCGCCCATGTCGTCGACGGTGAAGTCAGGGCGCAGCTCGCCGGACTCGTGGGCGCGGCGGATGAGGAGCTCGGCCGCGTCGTGGAGCTCGGCTTTCACCGGCGCGGCGTAGGCCACCGCCGCGTCGTCGGCCGCCTGCCAGGTGCGGCGCATCGCGGCGTCGGCTGCCATGCGCTCGCACGAGCTCCGAACCATGCCGGCGAACGCGTCCCACGGATCCTCGATCGAAGCGCACTGCTCGGCGATCGCCGTGCACTCGACGACGCACATGCGGACCAGCTCCCCCATCAGGGCTTCCTTGTTGGGGAAGTGGCGGTAGACGGTTCCGACGCCTACACCGGCCAGCCGGGCGACGTCGTCGATCTGCGCCGCCTCGCCGTGCTCGCCCACGATCTGCCGTGCCGCGCTGACGATCTTCTCGCGGTTGCGGCGGGCGTCGGCGCGCAGCGGCCGCTCTGTGGGGGTGGTCGAGGCGGCTGTTGACATTTCGTGATGTCCCTTGACAAACGGAACCGGAGTTCCGTATCTTGTTCCGAGTCAACCGGAACCGTAGCTCACTTTCCGCTTCCCGTCCAGGAGTCCTGCACATGGCCATCGCCGACACCCAACGCTCCAAATGGCTTGCACTAGCGCTGCTGGCCGCTGCCCAGTTCGTCGTCGTGCTCGACGCGTCGATCGTCAACGTCGCGCTGCCGTCCATCGGCCGCGCCCTCAACTTCTCCCAGGACAACCTCTCCTGGGTCGTCAACGCGTACACGCTGTTCTTCGGTGGCTTCCTGCTGCTCGGCGGGCGCCTGGCCGACCGCCTCGGGCGCCGGCGCATGTTCATCGCGGGCATGGTGCTCTTTGCATTGGCGTCGCTCGCCGGCGGCCTCGCCCAGAGCGAGCTGTGGCTGATCATCGCCCGCTCGGTGCAGGGCCTCGGCGCCGCGCTCGTCTCCCCCGCCACGCTGTCGATCGTCACCACGACGTTCACCGAGGGCGCTGAGCGCAACAAGGCGCTCGGCGTCTGGGGCGCCGTCGCAGGCTCAGGTGGCGCCGCGGGCGTGCTGCTCGGCGGCGTGCTGACCAAGTTCGCCGGCTGGGAGTGGGTCCTGTTCGTCAACGTGCCGATCGGGCTGGCGGCCGCGTTCCTGGCGCCGCGCCTCCTTGGCGAGAGCCGCGACCATCGGGCGAAGAGCTTCGACGTCGCCGGCGCTGTCACGGTGACCGGCGGTCTCGCGCTACTCGTCTACTCGCTGGTCGACGCCAACCAGGCAGGTTGGGGGTCGGCGCGGACGATCGGACTCGGCGCGGTCGCGGTGGCGCTGCTCGCAGCGTTCGTCGTGATCGAGCGCCGCAGCCGCGAGCCGCTCGTGCCGTTCTCGATCTTCCGCCTGCAGACGCTGCGCGGGTCGAACGTCGTCGCGCTGCTGATCGGCATGTCGCTGTTCTCGATGTTCTTCTTCATCT
>VAYD01000411.1 GCA_005883905.1 Actinomycetota bacterium | reverse complement strand
GTGTAGAACGAGCCGCCGAGGACCTTCGTCGGCATGATCGTGACCTCGTTGGCCATCACCTTCCAGGCGGCCTTCGAGGACTTCAGCTGGTCGGTGACGTAGGCCATCTGCTGCTGGCCGAGGAACGTTCGCGGCTGGTTCCAGTCGTCGCACGGCGGCGCCACCGCGTCATTGCACGGCTGGTTGGCGCGATAGCGGCGCTGGTCCATGACGATCATGTCGATCGTCTTGCCGAAGCGCAGCGTGCGATAGACGCGCTGGTTGGAGACGAAGCGCGGCATCGAGGCGTAGAAGGCCTTGTAGGCGGCCGCCTTGCGCGGCGCGGAGTACGCCTTGCCGGCATCGAGCCCGCCGTCGGCCTCCCCGCCCGCGTAGTTGTCCTGCACCTCGTGGTCGTCCCAGACCATGATCATCGGGAACTTCTGGTGGACCTTGCGCAGCGCGGCGTCCGAGCGGTACAGCGCGTACTTGTCGAGGTAGTCCTGGTAGGTCCGGGCCTCGCGCACGATGCTTGAGTTGTTCGGGTTGGTCTTGCCGATCCTGTCCTCGCGCACCGAGGTGCCGGTCGACTTGGCGTGGTAGGTCTCGGCGTAGATGTAGTCGCCGAGGCAGACCACGAAGTCGTAGTCGCCCTCGGCGATCAGCTCGTGCGCGTTGTAGAAGCCGTGGGTGTAGTCCTGGCAGGAGAAGAACGCGAACTTCACGGGCTCGCGAGAGTCCGCGGGGAGCGCGGTGCGGAAGCGGCCGATCGGGCTCTCGGCCCCCTTGCCGGAGAAGCGGTAGTAGTACTGCTCGTGGGGCTTGAGCTTGCCCACGCGGGCCTTGACCGAGTGCGCGAGCTGCTTGTTGGTCGCGATGTGCCGGCGGGCAACGACGTGGCGGAACGACTTGTCCTTCGCCACCTCGAGCTCCACGCGCGCCGGGCCGTCGACGCCGGCCAAGCGCGTCCACAGCGTGATGCCGTTGGGCGTCGGGTCGCCGCTGATGAGGCCCTCGCTGAATGTGCCATGCGCCTTGGTCAGGTGCGCGAGCCGGGACGTCGCGGCGAGCGACTGCGGGGCGAACACGGTGGCGGCCGTGAACGACCCGGCTGCGGTCACGAACTGACGGCGCGTCTGCACGTGGGGACTCTCCTCTGGGGCGGGGGTGGCGGGCGGAACGCTACAGCGGGTACAACGGCTTTGTGTCAGCTTTGGACCGCATCGACCGCCACCTGGGGCAGGCGACGGAGCATGCGATCGCCGCTCACCATCGCCGGCGGCTGGCGCGGATCGGGCATTCCGGCTCGTACAACCCGCCCCGCGACGGTTCGTTGTGGTGCGCGGGCGACCCGCCGCCGCGCGACGGCTGCTCGCTCGAGGTCCTGATCGACGGGGCGCAGGCGCTGCCGCGGATCGCGGAGGCGATCGAGGGGGCGCGCTCGTCCGTGCACATCGCGGGCTGGCACGTCACGCCGGGATTCGGATTGACGCGGGATGCGAGCGCGCGGCCGCTGCGCGAGCTGCTCGGCTCGGTCGCGGAGCGCGCGGACGTGCGCGTGCTGCTGTGGGCGGGCGCGCCGGTGCCGGTGTTCGATCCGAAGCGCTCGGACGTGCGGGCGGTGCGCGACGCGCTGACGCGGGGCACGCGTGTTCGCTGCGTGCTCGATCCGTACGAGCGGCCGATGCACTGCCACCACGAGAAGCTCGTGATCGTCGACGGCGAGGTCGCGTTCGTCGGCGGCATCGACCTGACGTCGCTGGCCGGGGACCGGTTCGACGCGGCGCCGCACGAGGTGCGCGGCGGGATCGGCTGGCACGACGTCTCGACGTGCGTCCGGGGTCCTGCGGTGGCCGACGTCGCCGACCACTTCGCCGCCCGCTGGAACGCGGTCACCGGGGACTCGCTGCCGCCCGTGGCCGCTCCTGCGGAGGCGGGCTCGACGACGCTGCAGATCGTCCGCACCGTGCCGGAGCACGTCTACGACTTCCTGCCGCGCGGCGACTTCCGGATCCTCGAGGCCTATCTGCGCGCCCTGCGCTCGGCGCAGTCGTTCATCTACCTCGAGAACCAGTTCCTGTGGTCGCCGGAGATCGTGCGGGTGCTGGTCGACAAGCTGCGCGACCCGCCGCGCGACGACTTCCGCCTGGTCGTCGTGCTGCCGGCGCGGCCCAACGACGGCGGCGACGACACGCGCGGCCAGCTCGGAGTGCTGGTCGAGGCCGACGACGGCGGGGACCGCTTCCTCGCGGCGACCCTGCACGCGCGCACGGGCGACGTGACAGGGCCGCTGTACGTGCACGCCAAGGTCGGGATCGTCGACGACGCGTGGATGACGATCGGCTCGGCGAATCTCAACGAGCACTCGCTGTTCAACGACTCCGAGATGAACGTCGTGACCTGCGACGCGGCGCTGGCGCGCGAGACGCGGCTGCGGCTGTGGTCCGAGCACCTCGACCGGCCGGTGGACGGTCCCGTCGCGCAGCTCGTCGACGAGCTCTGGCGCCCGAACTCGTTCGACTGCACCGGGCGGCTGCGCGCGCTGCCGGGCGTGTCGCGGCGGGTGGCGGCGCTGCGCGGGCCGCTGCAGTCGCTCGCCGTCGACGGCTAGGGGTGCCGGGGCACCGCCGCGGAGCGGTGGTC
>VAYD01000410.1:3347-5939 GCA_005883905.1 Actinomycetota bacterium | reverse complement strand
CCGCTGACGCCGTACGCCGCCCATCTCGACGTCGGCGTCTCGATCTTCTTCTTGATCTCGGGCTTCGTGCTGTACCGGCCGATGGTCGCGGCCCGCCTCGCCGGTCGGCCGCCACTCGACGCCGAGGAGTACGGCCGGCGCCGGCTGCGCCGGATCATCCCGGCGTACTGGGTCGCGCTCGTCGTGGCGGGCCTCGCCGGGGCGTCGTATCTGGGCTACCCGAAGATCTTCGCCGCGCAGGGGATTCCCGCGTACTTCGGGTTCCTGCAGATCTACAGCCCCGACACCGCCGGCGGCGGGATCAACGTCGCGTGGACGTTGTGCGTGGAGATCACGTTCTACGCGTTCCTTCCGCTCTGGGCGTTGCTGCTGCGCCGTCTCGTCCCTCGCGGCGGTGTGCGCAGCGAGCTCGCCGCACTCGCGGGGCTGTTCGTCGCCTCGTGCGCGTGGCAGCTGCTGGCCGTCCACTCCACCGACGCGAACATGTTCGGCCTCAGCGCCGCGCGCTGGATCGAGCCGCTGCCCAACTTCCTCGACCAGTTCGCGGTCGGGATGGCGCTGGCCGTGGCGAGCGTCGCCCTCGAGCGCCGCCGGCCGGCCCGGGCGTGGCGCTGGTGGCTTCTCGCCGCGCTGGCCTACGTGGCCATGTCGACGGTGATCGGGACGAAGACGCTCAGCCCGGGGACGTACCTGCTCCGGCATCAGCTCAACACCCTCGTGGCGCTCGGCGTGCTCGTCCCGGCGGTCTTCGCCGCCCCGGAGCGCCGTTTCCTGCGGCTGCCGGCGCTCGCGTTCCTGGGGACCGTCTCCTACGGGGTCTACCTCTACCACGTGCCCGTCATGGTGCGGCTCGGATTATGGTTCGGCCTTCCCCGGACGCCCGCCTCGCTCGCGCTCTGGCTCAGCGTGACGATGGTCGCCACGCTGATCCTCGCCGCGCTCAGCTGGCGCTTCGTCGAGCGCCCGCTGCTCGGCCGTCAGCGCCGCACGACCACGGGCCGGCCGACGTTGCCGGCTTCGTCGACCGCGCGCACGGAGACCGAGCGCGCGTTGGCGCCGACCGGGATCGCCTGAGCCGTCCCCGCGGCCGCGGGCTTCACGGGCGATGTCGTCCAGCCGCTCGAGCCGAGCACCTCGTAGTGGTCGGCGGTGCCGCATAGCAAGTCGTCACCCGGCGCCGTGACCGTCAGCGTGCCGCCGACGAGCTTCGCGTTCTGCGGCTTGCCTGGCGGCACGGCGTCGCGCGCGTAGTCGCCGGAGTTCGCCGGGTCGTGGTGGAACCGCGGTGACGACGACGGCGAGCAGACCGGCGCGGACGTGTCGTAGACGAACACGCCGCCCAGGCGCGTCAGGTTCACCACCGACTTGTGCGGCGCATCGCCGAACGAGCCGATCAGCGGCGTGGCCACCGTCCAGTCGCCGGTCAGCTTCGGCCACGCGCTGCTGACCGGCCGGCCGAGCGCGTTGAAGGCCTGCAGGTCCAGCGACGCCGTGCCCGCCACGATCTCCTCGCCGGGCAGGCCGTCGATGTCCGCGACGCTCGGGCCGGTCAGGAACGCCAGGTCGTTCTGCTGTGCCGGGAACCCGGGGCGCATCTGCCCGGTCGCTGGGTCCCAGGCGGCCGTGAAGTCCTGGCCGCCGACCTGGTAGTCCGGCACGACGAGATCGAGCGCGCGCAGCAGGCCCGCGACCGGCGCGACGAACGACGGTTGCAGCCCGCCGAGATCGCCGAACGCCGGCAGTCCGACCGCCGGGAACACGGGATGGTCGACCTGTCCCACGCCCGCCGACACGTCCGTCGACAGCGCATTGTCATGGCCGCCGGACTGCCCGTGGCAGGACGTGCCGTCCGCGTTGAAGAGGTAGCCGGGGCCGGCATCCGGGATCACGCCGACCTTCACGCCGGTGCCGCCCGACGGGCAGGTCAGCTTCGCCAGCACCGGGCTGCCGGTGATGCCCTCGCCGACGTCCGGCAGCAGTTCGGCGTTGATGATCCCGACCTTGGCGGGCCAGCCCTTGACGAGCGACCCGTCGGCCTCGAACGCGTACACGCGCGAGTTCGCGAAGTTCAGCACGCCCGTCTGGCCCAGGAGAGACAGCGACGTCGTGTTGACGCTGCCCGCGTTGAGCCCGCCGTCCTTGTCGGCGGCGTACTCCTCGTTCGTCCCGACCACGATCTCCGGCCTGCCGTCGCCGTCGATGTCGCCCACGGCCGGCGTGTCGACGATCTTGCCCTGCATCAGCGCGCCCGCGTCGGGCTTGAACGTGACCTCCTCGGACTGCGGGTCGATCGACTCCACCTTGGAGCGGTCGACGACCAGGAACGGGAAGCCGGCGACCGCCGAGCCGTCGCCGTGCCACGCGTACATGTGGCGGTCGCCGCCGGCCAGCACGACCTCGGGCCTGCCGTCGCCGTCGAGGTCCGCGATCACCGGCGATGCGAAGAAGCCGTGCTCGGTGCGGTCGCCCTCGCCGTGGCGCTCGTTGACGAACGGCGCCAGCGGCTTGCCGGAGAAGCGCTCCTCGCTGTGGCGCGTCCAGATGCGCCTGCCGCTCGCGTCCCACGCGTATACACGGCCGTCGTAGTCGGCC
>VAYD01000410.1:2694-3156 GCA_005883905.1 Actinomycetota bacterium | reverse complement strand
CGGTCGTCAACCACTTCGGGAAGCCTGCGATGGCGTCCGCGTCGCGGTGCAGGTACAGCGTGCGGCGGTCCTCGCCGCGCGGCTCGCCCGCGGCCTTCGGCACGACGATGACCTTCACGGTGAACGCGTAAGGCTCGGTGTTCGGCCGGCCGTTGGACGTCTGCGGCGTGCCGCCGTTCTCGTTGCCGGTGAAGTCGCGGCCGCTCGGGAACCACGACTTCAGCGCCGCGGTCGGGATCGAGCCGAGCAGCACATTGCCGCTGTCGCCCGTGTGCGTCGCCGCGCCGTCGCAGTACGCGCCGGACACGGACGGCACGACGTGCGAGTCGCCGCCGGCGCCCGCCGCGTATGTGCCCGAGCCGTTGTCGGGCTGCGCGCCGGGTGCGACGAGCAGCGCGCACATGTAGCCCTGGGCGAGCCGCTTGCCGTCGACGTGCCCGCGCACGTCGATCGAAGGCTTGG
>VAYD01000410.1:0-2658 GCA_005883905.1 Actinomycetota bacterium | reverse complement strand
CCGTCCTGGACGGCCTTGACCGCGGAGCGCGCGTTCAGGCGGCCGTAGCCGTAGAACTCGTCGTAGCCGCGCCGCGCCGCGTAGGGCTTGGTGTCCGCGACCGGCGAGACGTCGAGCCGGTGCGAGACCGTATTGAGGTTCGGATCGGTGCAGGCCGGGCTCCCGCCGGCGCAGTTGAGGTCCGCGTCGGCGAAGTTCACGTCGTCGGCGGTGCCCTGGAACAGCTGGCGCACCTCGTCGGGCGAGAGCGTCAGCCCGCGGTTGCGCGCCTCGGAGTAGATGAGACCGACGATGCCCGAGCTACGCCCGGTCGCCTCCGACGAGCACGACGAGCTCGGCACCGCGACCGTGATCTTGCTCATGAAGTTCGTGCAGCCGTTGAACTGCAGGTAGCTGCGCGGCTGCGGCGTGAACGTGTCGTCGTACTTCGTGACCGAGTTGACGAGGATCACGTGCGGCAGCACGCCGGGCTGGTTGTGGTGCTGCGCGGCCTCGTCTGCGGCGGAGGCGACGATCGTCACGCCCTTTGCGTAGGCGTAGTCAACCGCGTTGCGCGCGAGCGTCGAGTTGTTGAGCGTGCCGAGCGCCTCCTGCACGATCGACACGCGGTTGTCGGCCGCGTAGAGCACGGCCTGGGCGAAGCGGTTGACGTCGGCGATGAAGGACTCGCCGACGCGCAGCGGCAGCACGGTGCAGTTCGGGCACGTGCCGACGTCGCCGCCGTTGTCGGCTTCCGCCGTGGAGTCGCGCGCCTCGCCGGTGCCGTGGCCGTACTGGACGTCGTCGAAGGGGTCGTTGTCGTTGTCGACGAAGTCCCACCCGGCGACGTCGTCGACGAAGCCGTTGCCGTCGGCGTCGGTGCCGTCGGAGAACGCGATCAGCAGGTCCTGCGGTGTGATCACGCGAGGCGGCCCCACGCGGCGCGGATCGTTCAGGTTGACGCGCGGGTCGTTCGCGTAGTCGTCGACGTTGACGACGCCGTCGCCGTTGCAGTCGTACGTCGCACAACCCTGCGGGAGCGGCAGCTCGCCCGTGTTCAGCCGCACCTTGCGGCGCAGGTCCGTCATCGCGCCCGCGTCGTTGAACTTGATGCCCGAGTCGAGCACGGCGATCGTCACGTCAGGGCGCCCGGTCGTGATGTTCCACGCCGTCTTCGCGTCCGGCGAGAGGTCGGCCGTCGAGTCGCCGCGCACGCCGCCGAGCTCCTGCGGGTCCGCGCGGACCGCGGCGTTCTGCGCCATGAGGACCGGGTTGCCGTTCGCACCGCAGCCGGTGTCGGGCTCGGGCGTCGCGGCCATCTTCCACGTGTCGCAGTGGATCTCGTCCGGGACCGTCCCGGGCGCGAGGTGGTCGGCGTAGGGGAACGAGGCGGCGGCCGGCGCGGCGAGGAACGCGCACAGGAGCACGGCGATGAGGAGCCGGGGCATGTGAGTGCGTGAACGCAGTCGTTCGCTGGAACTTGCGCGTACGCTTCGCGGCATGCCGCAACCCAAGAAGCAGGGCACCGCGACGAAGCGCCCCACCAAGCGCGCGTCCACCACCAAGCGCGCCGCTCCAACGCCGGCGCCAGACGATCAGCTTGCACGGCTCAGCGGGTTGCGCGACGTGCTCACCAAGGGCGTCATGCTCACTGGCGACCGCATCCAGGAGGTCGTCGACGACGCCGTCAAGCGCGGGCGCATGACCCGCAGCGACGCGGAGGACCTTGTGCAGCGGCTGATCTCGCTCGGGCGCAAGCAGACCGAGGACCTGATCGGCGACATCGAGCAGCTCCTGGGGCGCGGTGCGTCGACCGGGGGCGACCGCGTCCTTCGGCCGGCATCGGCACGTTCCCGATCCTCGGCTACGACGATCTCAGCGCCGGTCAGATCAACGAGCGCCTCGGCGACCTGACGCCGGCGCAGCTGCGCAAGGTCCGCGACCACGAGAAGCGCAACGCGAACCGCAAGTCGGTCCTGGCGTCGATCGAGCGAAAGCTGAAGTGACACAGGTCACGGCACGCCCGCCCCGCGGCGCCGAGCTGGACCTGCGGATCGATACGCTCGCGTTCGGCGGCAACGGCGTGGCGCGCAGCGATGGCTACGTCGTGTTCGTCCAGGGCGCGATCCCCGGCGACCTGGTGCGGGCGAAGCTCATCAAGACCAAGCGCGCCTACGGCGAGGCGCGCACGCTTGAGGTGCTCGAGCCCTCGCCGGACCGCATCGAGCCGGTCGCCGACCACCCGGGCGCGCCTTGGCAGATCCTCCCCTACGAGCTCCAAATCGCGGTCAAGGCCGAGCAGGTGGACGAGGCGCTGCGGCGCATCGGCAAGCTGGACGGCTACGAGCTCGAGCCGATCGTCCCGGCGGTCGAGCAGTGGCGCTACCGCAACAAGCTCGAGTTCTCGTTCGGGGAAGGCCCCGGCAGAGAGCTCGTCTGCGGCTTCCACGCACCCGGGTCGTGGGAGACGATCCTGCCGATCGAGGACTGCCTGCTGCAGTCCGAGCGCGGCAACGAGCTGCGCCGCGCGGTGCTCGCGTGGTGCCGGGAGCAGGGGCTGGATGCCTACAACCGTCGCCTGCAGACCGGGTTCCTGCGCAACCTCGTCGTGCGCGAGGGGCGGCGCACCGGGCAGTTCCAGGTCCGGTTGGTCACCAGCGAGGGCGAGCTCGACACCGA
>VAYD01000406.1 GCA_005883905.1 Actinomycetota bacterium | reverse complement strand
CGCCGGCGGCGCCGTCGACGTCGGCGAGTCGCCCGCCCACACGCTCAAGCGCGAGCTGCGCGAGGAGTGGAGCGTCGAACCCGATCGCCTGCGTTGCGACGCGCTGGTCCGGCTCCCCCACCGGCTCGTCATGTTCGTCGGCACCGCGTGGCTGCCCGACGGCGCCGAGGTCGTGCGCGATGCCGAGCACGACGACCACGCCTGGTGGCCCGCCGACATCGCGCAGTGGCCGCAGGAGGCCGACGAGCCGCTGCGCCGCATGGCCGCCCTCCTCGCGTGATGGGTGCCGAGGCACCGGATGTCGGGGCCGAGGCGGGCCCCATCTCTGTTCTCACCTTCGAACGCCTCAAGCGCGCGTCGTTCACGCACTCGGTGATCTATACGACGCTGCTGGTCGTCTGGCTCGTTCCGGGCCTGCACACGTTCGAGTTCATCTTCGGCCTGGCCCATGGGCTCGGCTGGATCGCGATGTCGATCGCCTGCCTCTACGCGGCGCGGAAGAGGATCGTGTCGCTGCGGATCGCCATCGCCGTCGTGGTGATCGGCGGGATCGGGCCGTTCGTCGGTTCGTACGAATTTGCTCGTGCGCGGAGGCCCACGGCAGCGCGCTAGAGTCAAAGACTCAATGGCAGTGAACACCACCGTGCAGGTCACCATGCCCGCGATGGGCGAGTCGGTGACCGAGGGCACCGTCCTCGAATGGCACAAGAAGGAGGGCGACCCGGTCGATCTCGACGAGGTTCTGGTCGAGATCTCCACCGACAAGGTGGACGCGGAGGTCCCCGCTCCCACTGCCGGCACCGTGGTGAAGGTCCTCGTCGGCGAGGGCGACACCGTCGAGGTCGGCCAGCCGCTGTGCGAGATCGCGTCGAGCAACGGCGCCGGGCCGGCGGCGGCAGTCGAGGAGGAGCAGGAGGAAGCGCCGACGGAGGCCGAGACCGGCGGCGAGATCGTCGATATCGTCACCCCGGCGGGCGGCGAGTCGGTCACCGAGGGCACGATCCTCGAGTGGTCGGTCAAGGTCGGCGACGCCGTCAACGACGGCGACACGGTGGTCGAGATCTCCACCGACAAGGTCGACATGGAGCTGCCCGCCCCCGCCGGCGGCACTATCACCGAGATCCTCTTCGACGAGGGCGACACCGTCACGGTCGGCCAGGTCATCGCTCGGATGCAGGTCGGCGCCGGGGCCGCGAAGCCCGCCGCGCCGTCGTCCGGGAACGGCGCGCCGGCGAAGGCGCAGCAGCCCGCCCCCGCAGCCACAGCAGCCCCGGCCCCCGAGGGCACGAAGGTCACCCCCGTCGCCGCGCGCGTCGCGGCCGCCGAGGGCGTCGACCTCTCCACGGTCACCGGCACCGGCCCCGGCGGGCGCATCACCAAGGACGACGTCCTCAACGGCGGCGGTGCCGCGGCGCCCGCGGCGGCCGCCGGCACGCGGACCGTCATCAAGGGCGGCGCCGCGACGCTCGCCCGCTACATGGACGAGAGCCGCTCGATCCCGACGGCGACCTCGTTCCGCACGGTCACCGTCACCACGATGGACGGGCGCCGCAAGGAGCTCAAGAACGCCGGCGAGAAGGTCAGCTTCACGCACCTGATCGCCTACGCCATCGCACTGGCCGTTCAGCAGGACATGCCGGTCATGTCACACCACTTCGACACCGAGGACGGGGGCAAGCCGGTCCGCGTCGACGACCAAGCCGTGAACCTCGGCATCGCCGTCGACGTCGAGAAGAAGGACGGCAGCCGCACGCTGATGGTCCCGGTGATCCGCGATGCCGGCCGCAAGCCGTTCAAGGAGTTCAAGGCCGCCTTCGACGAGCTGATCGACAAGGCGCGCACGAACACGCTCACCGCCGACGACCTGACCGGCGCGAACATCAGCCTCACGAACCCCGGCGGCATCGGCACGATCGCCAGCGTCCCGCGCCTCATGGTCGGCCAGGGCACCATCGTCGCCACCGGCTCGATCGCCTACCCCGTCGGCCTCGGGAACATCGGCGACATGATCGGCGCCGAGAAGGTCATGACCATGACCTCGACGTACGACCACCGCCTGATCCAGGGCGCCGAGTCGGGCCGCTTCCTCAAGACCGTCGAGGAGTACCTCCAGGGCGAGCACGGCTTCTACGAGGGCGTCTTCGCGAGCCTCGGCGTACAGCTCGGCGCGGCTCCCGCGCCGTCCGCACCGGCGGCTGCCGCAGCGGTCGCCCGCGAGCCCGCCCCCATGCCCGCCGGCTTGGTCGACGAGCAGATGCTCCAGGCCGTGCAGGCCGCGACATCGCTGCTGAAGGCCCACCGCATGCACGGCCACCTCGCCGCGCGGCTGGACCCGCTCGGCACCGAGCCCGAGGGCGACCCCGCGCTCGACCCCGAGCCGCTCGGCCTGACGGCCGAGCTGATGGCCAAGATCCCGGCCAAGATCCTGCGCATGTACGTGCCGGGCGCGACACTCGCCGATGCGCTGCCGCACCTGCGCGAGACCTACTGCGGCACGATCGCCTACGAGATCGAGCACATCGCGAGCCACCGCCAGCGCACGTGGCTGCGCGAGCACATCGAGTCGGGCACGTTCCGCAAGCCGCTGACCAACGACGAGCAGAAGGCGCTGCTCAAGCGCCTCGTCGAGGTCGACGCGCTCGAGCGCTTCATGCACAAGGCCTACCTGGGCCAGAAGCAGTTCTCGAT
>VAYD01000405.1 GCA_005883905.1 Actinomycetota bacterium | reverse complement strand
GAGACGCTCGGCGGCGCGACGCTGTCGTGGATGGTGCGCGAGGGCGGACAGCGACTCGCGACCGACGACCTGTGCCACCTGGGGCTGCAGCTCGCGTCCGCGATCGGCTACCTGCACGGCAAGGGACGGCTGCATCTCGACCTGAAGCCCTCGAACGTGATCTCCGAGGCCGGCATCGCGCGCGTCATCGATCTCAACCTGGCGCGCCGGCCCGGCCGCGTGCCCGCCGGCTACGGGACCGCGCAGTACCTGGCGCCCGAGCAGGCCCGCGGCGGGCGCGTCGACGCCGCGGCCGACGTGTGGGGGATCGGCGCAACGCTGTTCGCCGCGGCCACCGCGAAGCGCCCCTTCGGCGGCAGCGGCGCCGAGCAGCTCGAGCGCCGGGCTCAGCCGCTCCGCCGCCTGCGCCGCGGGCTGCCCAAGCCGTACGCGGACGTCGTCGACGCGTGCCTGGAACCGGAGCCGCGCGACCGCCCGGCGCTCACCGACCTCGAAGCGGAACTCGAGGCGCTCGTTTAGCGTCGTGGTCCTTGCAGGTCGACTACGAACAGCACGGACGCACCTATGCGCGCCACAGACGGCCCGACCCGCGGATCGCGGCGCGCATCCACGCCGCGCTTGGAGACGCGCAGACCGTGCTGAACGTCGGCGCCGGCGCCGGCTCCTACGAGCCCGACGACCGCTGGCTGCTCGCCGTCGAGCCGAGCGCGACCATGCGGGCGCAGCGCCCGCCGGGGGCCGCGCCGGCGCTCGACGCGCGCGCCGAGGCGCTGCCGTTCGACGACGACACGTTCGACGCGGCGATGGCGTGCGTGACGATCCACCACTGGCAGCCGCCGCAGGCCGGGCTCGCCGAGCTGCGGCGCGTCGCACGCGGCCCCGTCGTGGTGTTCACGTTCGAGCTCGACGCGCTGCCGGCGTGGCAGCAGGAGCACCTGCACGAGGGGCTCGTGCTCGAGCGCCCGCGCTTCCCGGCGATCGCCGACGTCGCACAAGCGCTCGGCGGACGCACGCGCGTCGAGCGCATCCTGACGCCGGGCGACTGCGAGGACGGCTTCTTCGAGGCGTTCTGGCGCAGGCCCGAGGCGCTCCTGGATCCGGCGATCCGCGCCTCGCAGTCGATGTGGACGCTGCTCCAGCCCGGCGTCGAGGAGCGGATCGTCGCGCGCCTGGACGACGCGCTGCGCTCTGGCGCATGGGACGCCGAGCACGGCCACCTGCGCGCGATGGACAGTCTCGACGGGTCGCTGCGGCTGGTGATCTCCGAGTGAGCGTCCCGGACTGGGTCGAGCCCATGAAAGCCGTCCTGACCGAGGACCGGTTCAGCGACCCGAACTGGGTGTTCGAGCGCAAGCTCGACGGCCTGCGCTGCCTGGCGTTCAAGGACGGCCGCGGCGTGCGCATGCTGTCGCGCAACAAGCTGAGCTTCAACGAGCGCTTTTCCACGATCGCCGGCGCGCTGCAGAGCGACCCCGCGACGGACTTCGTCGTCGACGGCGAGATCGTCGCGTTCGCCAAGCGCAAGTCGACCTTCGAGATCCTCCAGCAGCGCGGCGAGCATCCCGCGCAGCTGTACCTCTACGTGTTCGACGTGCTGTACGCGGGCGGCGAGGACGTGAGCAGGCTGCCGTGGCGCGAGCGCAAGGCGCTCCTGCGCAGGACGCTGAGCTTCGAAGGCCCGATCCGATTCACCCAGCACCGCAACGGCGACGGCGAGCGCCTCTTCCGCGACGCGTGCCAGAACGGGTGGGAGGGGCTGATCGCCAAACGTGCCGACGCGCCCTACACGCACGGCCGCTCGCGCGACTGGCTGAAGTTCAAGTGCGGCTTCGAGCAGGAGCTGGTAGTCGGCGGCTTCACCGCGCCGCGCGGATCGCGCACCGACCTCGGCGCCCTGCTGGTCGGACACTACGACGACGGTCGGCTCTGCTACGCGGGCAAGGTCGGCACCGGCTTCACGCAGGCGACGCTGCGCGACCTCGCCGGCAAGCTGTCGCAACTGACGCGCGAGAGCTCGCCGTTCGCCGACACGATCAAGGAGCGCAACGTGACGTGGGTTGAGCCGCGGCTGGTCGCGCAGATCGGCTTCAGCGAATGGACGCGCGACGGGCGCCTGCGCCACCCGCGCTTCCTCGGGCTGCGCGACGACAAGGCGCCGGAGGAGGTCGATCGCATCGTCTTCCCGCAGGCGAAGGTGACGAAGCTCGGCCTCGCCGAGCACTACGCCGCGGTCGGCCCGGTGATGGTCCCGCACGTGCGCGACCGCCCGCTCGCCGTCCAGAGCTTCCCGCAGGGCGTTGCCGGCAAGGGCTTCTTCGTCAAGAACGCCGCCAAGCACTTCCCGGACTGGATCAAGACCGCGGACGTGCCCAAGCGCGAGGGTGGCGCGCTGCGCCAGGTGCTCGCCAACGACACCGCGACGCTGGTCTACCTCGCCGGTCAGAACGCGATCACGCCGCACATCTGGACGGCGCGCGCCGACCGGCTCGAGCAGCCCGACCGGATCGTGTTCGACCTCGACCCGGCGGGCCAGCGCTTCGCCGAGGTGCGCGCCGTCGCCCGTGCGCTCGGGGATCTGCTGCGGGAGTACGGCTTCGAGCCGTTCGCGATGACGACCGGATCGCGCGGCCTTCACGTCGACGTCGCGATTCGCCGCGGCCCGACGTACGCGGAGGTCAACGCGTGGGCGCGCGAGGTCGCCGCCATCTTCGCGGCGACCGACCCCAAGCGCCTCACGACCGAGTTCCGGATCGAGAAGCGCAACGGGCGCCTCTTCATCGACGCGCACCGCAACGCCTACGCGCAGCACGCGGTCGCTCCCTACGCGGTGCGCGCGCTGCCCAAGGCGCCGGTCGCGACCCCGCTGCACTGGGACGAGCTGAGCGACCGCCGCCTGAGCCCGCAGGGCTGGACGGCCAAGACGATCGAGGCCCGGCTGGCGGACGGCGGCGATCCGTGGAACGGGATCGCGCGCACCGCTAGGCGACTTCCCGCAGCGTCCCGTCCTCGGGGTTGAACACGAAGCCGCGGATGTGATCGCGGTGCGGCAGCTCCGCGCTCGCGCGCAGCCGCGTGAGGCTGTCGCGCAGCGTCGCCTCGACGTCGGTGAACGCGCCCAGGCGCCAGGTGGGCAGCACGCCGTCCGCGCGCAGCTGCTCGGCGAACGCGTCCTCCGAGGCGCCGTGCAGGCCGCACCCCTCGTGCATCACGATCACCACGTCCTCGGTGCCGAGCAGCCGCTGTGAGATGCTCAGCGAGCGGATCGCGTCGCCGGTCGCCAGGCCGCCCGCGTTGCGGATGATGTGGGCGTCGCCGCGCTGGATGCCGAGCATCGGGAACAGGTCGATGCGGGTGTCCATGCACGCGAGGATCGCCACCTTGCGGCGCGGGCGCGCGCTCAGTCCCGGGGCGGCGAGCTCGCCGGGCCGCAGCGCCGCCGCCGCGAGCATGTCATCGGCGTTCGTCATTCAGCTACACGCGCCGTCCTCGGGCGGCGCGCGCGGCGCTTCTTCGGCTCGGGCCCGGCGAGCCGCGCGGCTTCGAAGAGCATGATCACGAGCCCGGTGTCGACGATCCCCTCGGCGTGGGGATCCTTCGCGATCCGCTTCGCGGACTCGGCCTCGAGCGTGTCGATCGTCTGCAGGAGCTGCTCACACGCCTTGGCGAGCTGCTTCCAGGCCTTGGCGTCGAGCTTCGCGACCGTTCGCGTGAAGTGCGCGTCGGCGCGGTCGAACCCGCCCGCGGCCGCCGCGGCGTTCGTGTAGGCGCCGACCTGCTGCAGGAAGGAAGAGAGCAAGGCCTGCTTGGCGACGGGCGGGGCGGCGTCCCATCCGTGGTCGGAGATCGTCGGGCGCGGTCGGGCTCGGTAATGGTGCTCGACCGCGCCGCGCACCGGGTTGGTCCGGACGAGCTTGATCAGGCCGAGCCGCTCGAGCGTGCGCACGTGGTAGGAGACGACGCCGAGGCTCGCGTCGAGCTGATCGGCGATCTGGACCGGACTGGCCGTGCGCTCCTCGAGGATCGCGAGGATCCGCACGCGCAGCGGGTGGCTGAGCGCCTTGATGTAGCGCGGGTCGTCGAGTTGCGTGATCTTCTTCATCGGTCGTCACTTCGACCCTACAGTGGCGTCCTGCGGATAGCGTCCAGTGGCATGACCGCCTTCGAGGAGATCCGCGCCGAGACGTCCGACGGCGTCCTGACGATCACGCTCAACCGGCCCGAGCGGCTGAACGCGTTCACCGAGACGATGCGCCGGGAACTGATCGCCGCGTTCGATGTCGCCGACGCCGACGACGACGTCCGCGCGGTGGTCGTGACCGGCGAGGGCCGCGGCTTCTGCGCCGGCGCCGACCTGGCCGGGGGAGGGGCGACGTTCGACTGGCGTGAGCGCCGGTCTGCGGACGTATCGGATGTCCCGCGCGACGGCGGCGGCCAGGTCTCGCTGCGCATCTATGACTGCACGAAGCCGGTGATCGCCGCGATCAACGGGCCGGCGGTCGGCGTCGGCATCACGATGACGCTGCCGATGGACATCCGCCTCGCTGCCGAGGGCGCGAAGATCGGGTTCGTCTTCACGCGTCGCGGGATCGTGCCCGAGGCGTGTTCGAGCTGGTTCCTGCCGCGGATCGTCGGCATCAGCCAGGCGATGGAGTGGGTCGCGACCGGGCGCGTCTTCGATGCCCAGGAGGCGCTCGCCGGGGGCCTCGTCCGCAGCGTTCACGCCTCCGGCGACCTGCTGCCTGCCGCCTACGCGATCGCGCGCGAGATCGCCGACAACACCGCGCCGGTCTCGGTCGCACTCGGCCGCCGGCTGCTCTGGCGCATGCTCGGCGCCGAGCATCCGATGGCTGCGCACCGCGCCGACTCG
>VAYD01000404.1 GCA_005883905.1 Actinomycetota bacterium | reverse complement strand
TCGCCCCGACGAGCTACACCGTCGCCACCCGCTGCGCCCGCTGCTCGCCGAGCTCGAGCGCGCGGACCGCTCGCGCCGGATCGAGCTCACGCCGCTGAGCCGTCCCGAGCTGGCCGAGGCGCTGGGCGACATCCTGGGTGCGCCGCCCGAGCCAGGGCTGGTCGACCGTCTCTACGCGCGCAGCGAGGGCAATCCGCTGTTCGCCGAGGAGCTGCTCGCCGCCGGCCTGGACGGGCGCGGCGCGCTGCCGCCGACCCTGCGCGAGGCGCTGATGCTGCGCATCGAGGCGCTCCCGCCGACGGCCCAGGAGCTGCTGCGGTTGCTCGCCGCCGGCCAGCGGCTGGACCACGAGCTGATCGAGGTGGCGAGCGGCATCGACCCCCGCGAGGTGCGCGAGGCGCTGCGCGAGGCGATCTCGAGCCACATCATCGTCGCCAGCGAGAACGGCTTCTACGGCTTCCGCCACGCGCTGCTGCGCGAGGTCGTGCACGACGACCTGCTCCCCGGAGAGCACGCCGAGCTGCACCGCGCCATCGCGCGGGCGCTCGAGGAGCGCATGCGCAACGAGGGCCGTGGGGGCGCCCACCGCACGGCCGCCATCGCCCACCACTACATGGCCGCCGGCGACCAGCCCGCGGCCTTCGCGGCGTCTGTACGGGCCGCGGTGTCGTCGATGGGCGTCCAAGCCTACGGCGAGGCGGGCGACCTGCTGGACCGCGCGATCGAGCTCTACAACCACGTCCCCGACGCGAAAGAGCTCGCGAACGCCGACCGCGCCGAGCTGCTGGACCGCGCCGCGCGCGCCCGCTACTACGAAGGGCTGCTGCCGCGCTCGACCGCACTGTTCGCGAAGGCGATCGAGCTCGTGGACGAGGAGGCCGAGCCGCGCCGCGCGGCGGTCCTCTACGGCTGGCTGGAGCGCTCGCTGACGCACTGGGGCCACGCCGACGAGGGCGAGGAGGCGCTCGCCCACGCGCTCAGCCTGATCCCGGCCGACGACCACAGCCTCGAGCGCGCCTGGCTGATCACGAACCGCACCAAGGCGCTGATGCTGCGCTCGCGCTACGCGGACGCGGTCGTGGCCGGCCGCGAGGCGATGCCGTTGGTGCGCGCGATCGGCGATCCCGACACGCACGCGGGGCTACTCAACGCGCTCGGCGTCGCGCTCATGGCGGTCGGCGAGGAGGACGAGGGCGCCGCAATGCTGCGCGAGGCGATCGAGATCTCCGCCGAGTCCACGATGCAGCAGCAGCTCGGCACGAGCTACAACAACCTCGCGGAGTCGCTGCACCTCGCCGGCCGCAGCGAGGAGGGCCTCGCGGTCGCGCTGGAGGGCCGACAGCGCATCGAGGGCGCCAACCGTTCCCAGGGCTGGCTGAGCCTGCAGGCCGCCGAGATCCTGCTCGACCTCGGGCGCCTCGACGAGGCCGAGGCGCTCATGCCGCGTGATGGCGACCGGCCCGCGTACGGGATGTACCTCACGAACCTCGCTGCTGCGCGGCGATCACGAGACCGCGCGGGCGCTGTTGGAAGAGGCCGGGCGCGTCGCGATGCGCGCCGGCCAGCCGCAGTACCACGGCCCGCACGGCACGTTCCTCGGCGAGCTGTTGCGCCGCGAGGGCGACCTCGATGCCGCGCGCGCCACCATCGAGGCCGCCGCGCCGCTGCTGGAGGGCGACACGGTGCGTGTCGCCAGGCTCGCGGCGGTGGGCGCTCGGATCGAGGCCGACGAGGCCGACCGGGCGCGCGACCTCGGCCGCTCCGACGACGCCGCGGCGGCGGCCGCTCGCGCCGCGCGGCACGCCGAGGCCGCGGCGAACGTGATCGGCCCGCGTTCGCGCGTGGAGCGAGCCTACGCGGCCGCGGCCGCCGCCTATGCGACGTGCGCTCGCGGCGGGGACGCCAGCGACCAGCTGCGCGAGGCGATCGCCCTGTTCGAGGAGCTCGGTCATCCGCATGCTCCCGCGCTGATCCGCATGACGCTGGCCGAGCAAGCGCTGCGCGCCGGCGACCGCGACGCCGCGGCAAGCCTCGCCGGCGATGCCCTCGCGGCGGCGTCGGGGATGGGCGCGCACTGGCTGGCGCGTGAGGCCCGCAGCTTCCTCGTGCGCGCGCGGCTGCCGCTGCCCGACGGCTGCGACGGGACCGTCGCGGAGGGTTCGGCCTGACGCCGCGCGAGCGAGAGGTCCTCGCGATGGTTGCCGAGGGCGCGACGAATCGCGAGATCGGCGAGCGGCTGTTCATGGCCGAGAAGACTGCGAGCGTCCACGTCTCGCGCATCCTCGCCAAGCTCGACGTGCGCTCGCGCACGGAGGCCGCGGCGGTCGCGCATCGCCACGGGCTGGCGCGCGTGTAAGCGCGCGAAGTGCGCCAGTTAGCCTCCCGCGCATGAAACTCGGATGGATCGGGCTGGGCATCATGGGCTCGCGGCAGGCGGCGAACCTGCGCCGCGCGGGCCACGAGCTAACGGTGTGGAACCGGACCGCGGCAACCGCCGAGGCGTGGGCGGCCGAGCACGGCGCGACCGTCGCGGCGTCGCCGGCGGAGGTCGCGCAGGACGCGGAGATCGTCTTCTCGATGGTCGTCGACGGGCCGCAGGTGCAGGAGGTGCTCGTGCCGGCGGCGCGCGAGGACGTGCTGTTCGTCGACATGACGACGATCGGGCCGGAGTGGACGCGGCGCGTCGGCGAGCAGCTCGCCGAGCGCGGCGCGCGGCTGGTCGACGCGCCGGTCACCGGGTCCTCGCCGAGGGCCGAGGACGGCACGCTGACGATCATGGTCGGCGGCGAGTCCGGCGACGTCGAGCGCGTGCGCCCGCTGCTCGAGATCATGGGCGAGCTGATCGTGTACGCCGGCCCGCTCGGGGCGGGCCAGGCGGTCAAGCTCATCAACAACGCCGTGGCCGCGGCCAACGCGGCGACGCTCGCCCAGGGGCTGCTCGTCGGCAGCGCGCAGGGCCTCGATCTCGACGCGCTCGTTGCCGTGATGGCCGCCGGGTCTGGCGCCAGCACGATGCTGACGCTGAAGGCCGGCCCGATGCGCGACCACGATTACACGACGCTTTTCAAGACCGAGCACATGCTGAAGGACGTCCGGCTGTGCCTCGACGAGGCCGAGAACGCCGACGTCCCGTTCCCGGCTGCCGCCGCCGCGGCCGATGCGCTGTCAGCGGCGGTCTTCAGAGGTCATGGATCCGACGACTTTGCGTCCTTGCTGGAGGCGTACGAAGGCTTCGCAAACCGCCGTCTTTGACGTCGAAAACTCTCCTATTTGCAGGGAAGTTTGGGGTTTTGGGGAGGATTTGGGAGAATGCGGGTAGTCCCGTCGCACGGATCGCGGATCTAGCGCGGTCCCGGCGGGATTGTTTCTGTTATCTGAGTCGTTCCCTCCCTGACTATGCCTATTGCGTTCAAGGAATGGGCGGTTACCGTCCGCGCGCTTGCTGAGGGCGAACAGCTCCTCACGCTGCGCAAAGGCGGGATTCGAGAGCCCGAGAAGCACTTCGAGCTCGAGCACGACCGCTTCTTCCTCTATCCGACATTCGATCACCAGCGCAACGACTGCGTTCGCGCCTCGCACCAGCCTGAGCTCCGGCGCGCCCTCGAAGAGGGCGTCTGGGCCGAGGGTGAGCCGCCCCCGAACGCGCTTCTGCGCGACGGCGGCATCGCTCAGCCCGACCGCGTCCGGATTCGCGCGTGGGCGGAGGTCGCCGAGCACTGGACGATCGACGACCCCCGGACCGTAGACGCGCTGTCCCCGTACTACGTATGGACCCCCGACTACGCCGAGAAGCGGCTGGCCTGGAAGCGCCGCCACCCGCTCCACGTGCTGTTGCTGCGCACGTACCGGATCCCGCGCCCCGTCACCGTGAAGGTGCGCGAGGAGTACGCCGGTTGCGTCAGCTTCCTCGAGCTCTACCGCGACCTGCCCTTCGAGGGCACCCCGGTTCTCTCGGACGACGAGTTCGACCGTGCCTCGGAGCAGATCCGCGGCATCGTCGAGGGCGGCGTCCCGGCGCTCGTCTAAGCCACTGACCGTTCCCACTTCCGCCGCCGGCCCGCGCAGCTTGATCGTGGGCATCGGCGGCGGCGGGGACGTCGTCGGCGCCGTCGCCGCAGCCGAGCTGCTCGGCGCCGCGGTCGTCGGCGGCCTCACCTGGGAGCGCCGGCCGGTCGACCCGATCCCCGGGCCGCGCAGGCTCGGCGAGATCGCGAACGCCGAACTGCTCAACGACGCCGTTGCGCTGGCCGGGCCGCAGACGAGCGGGCCCGGCGGCTTCGTGTTCTGCGAGGCGCATGTCGCACGCGCGCTCGGCGAGCGGACGGTGCTCGTCGACCCCAGTGGTGGCCCGCGTGCGCTTGCGGGCGCCCTGGACGACGCGGCGGCCCACCTGGGCTGCGGGCGGATCGTCCTGCTCGACGTGGGCGGCGACGTGCTCGCGCACGGCGACGAGCCGGGGCTTGCGAGCCCGCTTGCAGATGCGGTGCTGCTCGCCTGCGCTCGGTTCCTGCGCACACCCGCGGTCGGCGCCGTGTTCGGCGCGGGCTGCGACGGCGAGCTGACGCCCCGCGAGGTGCGCGAGCGGCTCGACGAGGTCGGGACGCTCGGCGAGGACCGCCTCGACGAGGCGCAGCTCGACCGAGTGGAGGCCGTCGCGCGCGAGGTCCCGACCGAGGCCAGCGCGATGGCGCTGCGCTGCGCGCGCGGAGAGCGCGGCGAGGTCACGATCCGCCAGGGGCGGCGGACGGTCTCGCTGACGGAACTCGGCGGTGTCGTCGCATGGTTCGATCCGTCGCGCGCGATGCAGACCGCGGCGCGGCTGGCCACCGCCGTCGCCGCCGACGCGCTGCTCGAGGCGCGTGGCATCCGCACCGAGCTCGCCTACGAGCGCGAGATGGCCGCGCAGCCGCACTGATGTCCTGGGTCGAGACCGAGAGCCCGAACTTCACCGCGCGCCACGAGGAGCGCGACGCCGACGACGTCGTCGAGCTCCTCGGGCTGCTGGAGGGCACGCGCGCGCGGATGGCGGAGGCGTTCCCGGCCGTCCCGGATCGCGTCGGCGTCGTGATCCATGACTCGAACACCGCGCTGGCCCTTGCACAGCCGTACATCCCGGTCGTGCGCCAGCTCACCGCGCCGGCCGCGCGGCGGTACCTGGTCGGCTGGTTCGGCCGCGACACCGTCCACGCGCTCGCGCCGCGGATCCTGCGCGAGCGGGCCTCGAACGTGCCGGGCTCCGAGGAGATGGCCCTGCGAGCGCCCGCCGCGTACTACGCGCTGCTCGTGGTCGGCCACAACAACCCGCAGCTCCCTCCCCCGTTCCGGCTCGGCCGCTTCATCCGCTACCTGCGGTGGGCCTGGCTGCCGAACGGTGCGGCGCAGTGGTTCAGCGCGCGAGGGCCCCGAGCCGAGCTTCCCGCCGAGCCTGCGCGACTCGATCCTGCTCGGCGGGACCGTCTTCGACCTCATCGCCCGCGAGGAGGGCGAGGAGGAGGCGGTCAAGGTCGCGTGTCGCCTGCCGCCGGGTGGCCCGAAGCGCGCCTTGGTCTACGCCTTCAAGGGACGGCCGCTCGTGCACACCGAGGGCACCTGGCGCGCGCACCTGGCGCGCATCGCGGGCCAGGCTTAGCCGTCGCGCCACGCGCGCAGGCGGGGGCGCCAGCCCGGGACCGCGGCGCGGTAGGCGTCGTACTGGGCTCCGTAGCGCTCGCGCAGCACGGGCTCCTCGTAGAACGTGACGAACGCCCAGACCACCGCGCCGAACACCGCCGCATAGACGAAGAGGACGGGCCGGCCGAGGATGAGCGCCTGACCGCAGATGACGGCGGCCACACCGAGATA
>VAYD01000403.1:2535-5190 GCA_005883905.1 Actinomycetota bacterium | reverse complement strand
CGGCGTCCTGCGGGTCGTCGGGGTCGAAGAAGTGCGGGAGCGTGCCGCCGACCTCGCGCAGAACCGGCAGGTCCGAGCACGCGACCGCCACGCCCCGTGCCAGCGCCTCCACGACCGGCAGCCCGAAGCCCTCCGCGCGGGTGGGAAACGCGGCGCATCTCGCGATGCCCCAGAGCACGGCCAGGTCGGGGTCCGGGACGTAGTCCGCGAAGACGATCCGGTCCGCGACGCCGATGCTGCTCGCAAGGCGGCGCAGCTCGGCGTCGTAGGGCTCCGGGTGGCCGGCGAGCACGATCGCCACGTCCTCCGGCAGCCGCTTCGCGGCTCGCACGAGCAGCTCCTGGTTCTTGTGCGGCCGCTTGGACGCGACGCAGAGAACGACCTTGCGGCCCCCGAGGCCGAGCCGCTCGCGCACGTCGGCCTCCTGCGCCGGCTCGGCCGGCGCGGGCGCGTCGACGCCGTGATGGACGACAGTGAAGCGCGCCGGGGCGAGCCCGAGCTCCGCGACGATCTCGTCGCGCGCGGCCGCGGCCCCGGTGATGAGCGCGTCGGCGTGCCTGGCGGCACGCCCCACGATCTGGCGCATCCCGAAGGTCGTGACGGCGTTGAAGGTGCGCGCCCTGAAGAACGTCACGTCGTGCAGCGTCACGACGTGGGCGACGCGGGGCGTGCGGATCGGCGCGACGCTCGCAAGCGAGTGGATGAGGTCCCCGCCGGTGCGGATCGCGAGGCCGGGCAACAGGACCTGCTCGGCGAGCTGTCGCCGCCCCCGCTGGCCCTCGTCGCACGGGAGCTCGCGCACGTCGCACCACGCACCCCAGCCGTCGGCGCGCAGCGCGGCCGCGCCGGCGCGCGTGGTCGCCAGCGAGATGCGCGCGTCCGGCCGCGCGTCGCGCAGCGCCGGCGCCAGGCCGCGCAGATACGTCTCCGGGCCGCCGGACACGCCCGGGTCGAGGAACAGCGCGTTGAGGAGCAGGTGCATCGAAGGGCCGATGCTACGGTCCGCCGCCGCATGGCCTACTTCGACTGGCACGAGCAGCCGGGCTACTACCGCGACGTCACGCGCCACTTCGAGCCGACTGCGAAGCTGCTCGACGTCGGCTGCGGCACGGGCTGGCTCGCCGAGCACTTCGGCGACTACACGGGCATCGACGGCTCGCCCGACGCCGTGGCAGCGGCGCAGGCCAAGGGCCGCACGATCGTTCAGGGCGACGTCGACGAGCCGCTCCCGTTCGAGGACGCGACGTTCGACGGGGTCGTCCTGAAGGACCTGCTCGAGCACGTCGCCGACCCGGTCGCGGTCGTGCGCGAGGCGCACCGGGTGCTCAAGCCGGGCGGGCGCGTGTTCGCCTCGTCACCGGATGCGCAGCGCTGGGTCTGGGACGACTACACCCACCGCCGCCCGTTCACGCGCAAGGGCTTCCGGCTGCTGTTCGCCGACCAGGGCTTCACGATCGAGCAGGCCGGCTACGAGTCGGTGATGCCCGGGACCTCGATCGTCTCGCGGCGCACACGCTCCCACCGCCGCCCGGCGCCGCTGCGGGCGGCCGCGTGGCTGCCGGTCGTGCGGCGCAACGTGTGGCTGCTCGCGCGGCGCTGATACGGTCCTGCGCCCGATGGCCCCGGCTCGTCTGAACCTTGGCTCGGGCACCGATGTGCGCGAGGGCTACGTGAACCTCGACATCGCGGCGCTGCCCGGCGTCGACGTCGTCCACGATCTCTCGCAGCTGCCGCTGCCGTTCGACGACGGGCAGTTCGAGGAGGTGCTCTGCAAGGACATCCTCGAGCACCTGGACTACGTGCCCGTACTGCGCGAGCTGCACCGGATCATCACGCCCGGCGGGCGGCTGATCGTCGAAGCGCCGCATTTCACCTCGCCCTCCGTCTACATCGACCCGACCCACAAGACAGCGTTCTCGATCGAGACGCTGGACTTCTTCTGCCGGGAGGGACACTTCGCGGGGCGCTCCTACTACTTCGACTTCCACTTCGACCACATCGAGTCGGCGCGGATCGTCTTCCACCGCTACCGCGGGCAGCCTTGGAACTACCTGGTCGAGCCGCTCGTGAACCGCTCGCCGGGCGCCCAGCGCTTCTACGAGGAGACGGCGCTCGGGCGCTTCTTCCCGGCGTCGAACATCCGCGTCGTCATCGTGCGCTGAGCGGTGAGCCTCTCGTCCGGCGCGCGCGGCGCGGTCCACCACGCAAAGCTCTTCTACCGCAGGTTCCGCCCGCTGCGGGCCGAGCTGATGCGCACCGTTGCACCGCTCGCCGACGGCGCGACGGCGTTCGAGATCGGCGGCCCGAGCCAGATCTTCGGCAGCGACGGCGTCCTGCCGGTGTATCCGCTGGTGGCGAGCCTCGACAACGCGAACTTCGCCGCCCAGACGATCTGGGAGGGGACGATCGAGGAGGGCTACACCTTCAAGTTCGACTCGTCCAAACCGCCCGGGCGCGCGTTCATCTGCGAGGCCGTCGAGCTCGCGCCGATCGGCGACGCGTCCTACGACCTCGTTCTGTCCTCGCACACGCTCGAGCACGTCGCCAACCCGCTGCGCGCCCTGCGCGAGTGGCGGCGCGTCCTGCGGCCCGGCGGCGCGCTCGTGCTCGTCCTGCCCCGGCGCGAGGCGACGTTCGACCACCGCCGTCCCATCA
>VAYD01000403.1:0-2513 GCA_005883905.1 Actinomycetota bacterium | reverse complement strand
AGACGCACCTGCCCGAGATCCTCGACCTGCACGACCTCGCGCGCGACCCGGGCGCCGGCTCGCGCGCGGAGTTCGAGGAGCGCTCGCGCCAGGTGCTGCGCTATCGCGCGCTGCACCACCACGTCTTCGACGCCGACCTCGTCGCGCGCGCGCTTCACCATGCCGGCTACGACGTGCTGGGCAGCGAGACCCAGCCGCCGTTTCACCTCATCACGGTTGCAACGCGTCGAGGATGACCTGCGCGCTGCGTCCCCAGTCGAACCGCCGCGCCTGACGGGGGCCTGCCGCTGCGAGCCGCTCGCGCTCGGCGGGATCGGAGAGCAGCGCCGCGAGCCCGCCGCGGATCGACCCGACGTCCTCGGGGTCGACGTAGCGCGCCGCGTCGCCGCCCACCTCCGGCATGCTCGACGTGTTCGAGGTCAGGACGGGGGTCCCTGACCGCAGCCCTTCGAGCACCGGGATGCCGAAGCCCTCGTACAGCGACGGATACGCGACCACCGCCGCGCCGCGATAGAGCGCGGGCAGGTGGTCGTCCTCCACGAAGCCGAGCGCCTGCACGAGCGCTCGCTCCGCGTCGACCGTCGGCCCCCACCCCTTCGCGCCGGCCAGCACCAGGACGTGCTCGCCGCGCACCTCGTCCGGCAGCCCGGTGAACGCCTCGATCAGGCGCGGCAGGTTCTTGCGCGGCTCGAGCGTGCCGACGGTCAGCACGTAGGGGGCGTGGATGCCCAGGCGCCTGAGGACCTCCGCATCGCCGCCGGGATCCTCGGGTGCGAACGCCTCGTCAGCGGACGGATGCGCGACGACCGTCCGGGAACCGGCCGAAGGCCAGCGCCGCACCAGCTCGTCGCGCGTGGACTGCGAGATCGCGACGATCCGGCGCGCGCGGCGCACCGCGGGCGGCGCGGTGACGCGCTCGAAGAGCGAGCCCAGGGGCGTCCCGAAGCGGCGGTCGAACGGGGCGAAGTCCCAGACCACCGGGACGGCCGGCACGGGAGAGAGCGCCCCGAGCAGGAACGAGGACGTCGCGAGCATCGCGTCGTGGCCGCGGACGTGGGGCAGGATGCGCAGTGGCCAGCTGCGGTCACCACCGCTCACGAGGCGCCACGAGAAGCGGCCGTTCGGATCCTCGACCGGCCACTGCGCGCGGCCGAACAGCGTCGCCGTCCAGTCGCCGTCGAGCAGCGCCAGGTGCCGCAGGATCTCGCGGACGTACCGCCCGCGACCCGCCGGTACCTCCGCGGCGACGCGGGCGTCGATGGCGATGCGCACGCCCCGGATCCTAGGTCGGGCCGTATCGTGCGCGCGGTGCGCCAGCCGTCCCGCCGCCTCCGCGTCGTCGTCCTGCGTGGCCACCAGGCCAACCCGTGGGAGCTGCGGCCCTGGGAGCTGCTCGGCGACCGATTCGAGGTGAGCTACGCCCACTCCGGCGCGAACTGGTTCGACACCGGCGCGCTCGAGCTCGACCGCCGCGAGGTCCGCACGCTGCGCGATGTGCTGCCCCGCGGGCGCGCCGGCGACTTCCTCGTCCGGATCCCGGGCGATCGCTATCTCGGACTGGCCGAGGCCGTGCAGGGCGCTGACATCGTCCACGCCCAAGAGCTCGCCTACTGGTACTCGATGCAGGCCGCGAAGCTCCGGCGCAGCATGGGCTTCCGCCTCGCGCTGACGATCTGGGAGACGCTGCCGTTCGCGGACGCATATCGCAACGTGCGCACGCGCCGCTACCGCCGGGCCGTGCTGGACAGCGTCGACCTCTTCCTGCCCACGACGGAGCGCGCGGCCGCTGCGCTCGAGCTCGAGGGGGCGCCGGCCGACCGCATCCGCGTCTGTCCACCCGGGATCGACATCGACCGGTTCGCGCCGGCGGGCATGCCGCCGGCTTCGCCGCCGGTGATCCTCTCGGCGGGCAGGCTCGTGTGGGAGAAGGGCCATCAGGATCTCCTGCGCGCGCTGGCGCTGCTCGCACGGCGCCACCCGCAGCTCGTGCAGCCACGAGCGCTGATCGTCGGCAGCGGCGAGGAGGAGGCACGGTTGCGCCGGTACGCCGGCGAGCTCGGCGTCGGCGACAGGGTCGAGCTCCGCCCGTTCGTGCCCTACGACCAGATGCCCGGCGTCTATGCGGTGGTGCTGGCCGAGGCGCTGGCCGCGGGCCTTCCCATCGTCGCGTCGACCAGCGGCGCGATCCCCGAGGTGGCGGGGCCGACCGCCACGTACGTCGCCCCCGGCGACTATGTGGGGCTGGCGGACGTGCTCGCCGATCTGCCGGCGGGGCCGCATCGAATCGCGGATCCCGAGCGCGTTGGGCGCCTGTCCGCTGCGGCCGCGGCACAGCGACTCGCCGAGGCGTACGAAGCGCTCGCCGGGGCGTGACGTCCATGGCCGAGTCGCGCCCGGACGTGACCGTCGTCGTCTTCACGTACAACGGGCGCCATCACCTGGAGCGGCTGCTGCCGACGATCGCGGCGCAGACCGTTCAGGGCTTCGCGCTCCACGTGGTCGACGACGGGTCC
>VAYD01000402.1 GCA_005883905.1 Actinomycetota bacterium | reverse complement strand
GTCAAGTCGATCGAGCAGGACCCGAAGGGCTATTTCCACCTCGACCTGCATCCGTTCGACCGTCGCGTCAGCTATCGCCAGGCGACGGTGCGCGAGGTCGTCACCGTCTGGCGCCGCGTCAGGACAGGACCGGCAGCAGCGCCTGGAGCTTGATCTCGGTCTCGGCCAGCTCCCCGGGCGGGTCGGAGTCGCGCACGACCCCGACGCCCGCGTAGCAGCGCGCGACCGGGCCGGTCAGCAGCGCGCAGCGCAGCGCCACGCAGAACTCGCCGTCCTCGCTCGTGTCGGTCCACCCGACCGGGCCGGCGTACCAGCCGCGGTCCAGCCCCTCGAGGGCCGGGATCATCGGCGCGGCCACCTCGAGCGGCTCCCCGCCGACGGCGGGCGTCGGGTGCAGCATCCCAGCGAGCTCGACGGCGCCGATCGGCGAGGCGAGCTGCGCGCGGATGGGTGTGGCCAGGTGCTGGATGTTCGCCACCCGGACGAGCACCGGCTCGGGCGCCGCCGTGACCCAGACGGAGTGCGGGCGCAGCGTGCGCTCGATGCGACGGCTCACGATCGCCTGCTCCTCGCGGTCCTTGGCCGAGCGCAGCAGCTGCTCGCCGAGGTGGTCGTCGACCGACGGGTCCGCGCTGCGCCGTGTCGAGCCTGCGAGCGCAAGCGTGCCGGCGCGCATGCCGTCGCGGCGGACGAGCAGCTCGGGGCTGGCGGCGAGGAACGTGCTGTCGCCGCGCCCGGCGCAGAAGACGAAGCACGAGGGGAATGCGTCGCGCAGGACGCCGAGCAGCGCGCCGGGGTCGTGGTCGTGCGACGCGTGGACGTGCACCTCGCGCGCCAGAACGATCTTGTCCATGACGCCCGCGCGGATGCGCTCCACCGCGCGAGCCACCGCCGACTCGTAGTGCTCGGGCGGCATCGCGCTACTCACCCGGACGCGCCCCGTAGGCGCGGGATCCAGCAGCGGCAGCGGCGCCTGGCGCAACTCGCCGAGCCGCCGGTCGACGCGCGCGAGCAGGTCCTCGGTCGTGTCATCGGGCGCCGCGAGCGCCGCGGCGGTCAGGCGGACCTCGCCGTTGCGCCGCACGAGCAGCACCTCGGGGACCTGCAGCGACGCCGGCGCGAAGCCCGCCCATGTCGGGCCGGCCCCGCCCTCGGGGGCGAACGCGAACCCGCCGAGCGCCGCCAAGCCGTCGTCGGGCTCGCAGACGGCTGCGCCGGCCAGCTCGCGCCAGCGCGTGGCGACGGCGCGAAAGCGCTCAGGCCCCGAGGACTCCAGCTCGGCGACGCAGCCGAGCGAGGCGCGCGCGACGCTCCCGCGGTCGGGTTGCTCGAGGCAGAACCAGGGCTCGCCTGCGCGCCGCGACGCCACGACGACCGCGGTCGGATCGACCGCGGCGTCGATCCTCCAGCCAAGCGCCGCGACCGCGGTGCCACCGCTGCGCCGGGCGCGGCGGATCGCCTCGGCGAGGCGCCGGGCAAGGACCTCACGCTCCGCCGACGGCAGGGCGAACGGGTGCTCCTGGGCACGAACGGTCACCGCCTTCGGAGTCTACGACGGCGGGCCCCGCCGCGATCATGCAGCTGACGAGTGAGAGCTCGTGGCCCGGTCGTAGTTGAGGCGCATCAGCGCGATCACGTCGCGGACGTCGTCCTCGGTCTCGATCCGGCGCGCGGCCGGGCCCTCCTTGCCGGGGAACACGGGGTGGTGGACGACGCGGCCCGCGGCGTAGAGCTCGGCCCACACGTCCTTCGGGAACGAGAAGTGCGCGGCGTGGTCGCCGTGAAGGTGGCCGATCTCGCGGCGTCCGACCTTGAAGGCGAACTCGCCGCGGCGACCGGGGGCCGCCTCCACGCCCTCCCACGACGTGACCTCGGCGGTGATCTGCTGGCTGGCTGTCATGTGGCGAAGGATCCGCCCGAGCGGGTCGCGGTTGCCATCCGCAATTGGGCCTAGGACTGCTCAGTACGATCCGTGGATGCCCGATCAGCTGCATTTCACCGACTCCGACGAGGCCAACGCGCTCATCGCGTCCGATCCCATGGCGCTGCTCGTGGGCTTCGTGCTCGACCAGCAGGTGACGGTGCAGAAGGCGTTCTCCGGCCCGCTCGCGATCAAGGAGCGCCTCGGCTCGATCGACGCCGACACGCTCGCCTCCGCCGACCTCGAGCCGGTGTTCCGCGAGCGGCCCGCGATCCATCGCTTCCCCGCCAACATGGCCAAGCGCGTGCACGACCTCGCGGTCCACATCCGCGATACGTACGACGGCGATGCCGCGCGCGTCTGGACCGACGCCGCCAACGGCGACGAGCTGCGCGCGAATCTCGCGGCGCTGCCGGGCTTCGGCGAGATGAAGATCAAGGCGCTCGGGGCGGTCCTGTCCAAGCGCTTCGGCGTCGCGGTCGCCGCCGACCTCGTGCCGTGGCACCCGACGCTCGGCGACGTGGACTCCGCGCAGGCGCTGGCCGACTACCAGGCGGCCAAGCAGGGCAAGGCGCGGGCAGCTCGATGACCGACTAGAGGCGTCGCAGCTTCTCCGGGTTGCGGACCGCGTCGATGCGCGTGACGCGACCGTCGCCGATCACGAACGAGAGCGCCGCGCGATTGCCGTCGCCGCCCGCGAGCAGCAGCCCGAGGCGGCCGTTGAGCATGATCTCTGTCGGTTCGCGCGCGGCCTTGCGGCTGAGCGCCGCCCATGCGCGCGCGACCCGCGCCCGGCCGCGCACCGGCTTGCGCGCAGCGGTCGCGCGCCCGCCCCCGTCCGACGTCCAGACGACATCCGGGTCGAGCACGGCGACGAGGCCCTCGAGGTTGCCCTCGGCGACCGCCTGCGCGAACGCTCGCACGGCGCGATCGTGCTCGTCGCGCGAGGCCG
>VAYD01000401.1 GCA_005883905.1 Actinomycetota bacterium | reverse complement strand
GCACGATCGGCGTCAAGACCGGCTATACGGACGCCGCCGGGCGCTGCCTCGTCGCAGCGGTGCGCCGCCGCGGGCACCGGCTCGGCATCGTGCTGTTGCACTCCTACGACCCCGGCCTGCAGGCGCGGAAGCTGCTCGATCGCGGCGTCCGCGCCCTGCGTGGCCAGTTCTAGTTGCGGGTGCGCGCCGGACGCGGCTCGCGGGTGAAGCGCGGCTCCTCCTCCGGGCTCGCGGGCAGGATCTGCGCCTCCTCCTCGCTGACGTAGTCCTCCGGCGTTGTCTCGTCGACCGCGCGGTCGCGCGGCAGCACGAGCGTCAGCACCGTCGAGACCACGAGGTTCAGCACGATCGCGAACAGGCCCCAGTACGCGGTGAGGTGGCCGCCGAACAGGTGGACCGTCGAGACCGAGCCCTTGAACGATGCGTCGGCCGCCAGGATCGTCCCCCACGTCATGCCGGCCGCCCAGCCGACGAGCAGCGCCACCCGGTTGAACCAGCGCGTGTAGAGGCCCAGCGCCACCGACGGCAGGGTCTGCAGGATCCAGACGCCGCCGAGCAGCTGCAGGTCGATCGCGTATTCGGTCGGCAGCACGATCACGAAGATCAGCGCACCGAGCTTCACGAACAGCGACGCGAGCTTCGCCACGCGCGCCTGCTCGGCGTCGCTGCAGTCCGGCCGCACGAACTCGCGCCAGACGTTGCGGGTGAACAGGTTCGCCGCAGCGATCGACATCACCGCCGCCGGGACGAGCGCGCCGATCGCGATCGCCGCGAACGCGAAGCCGGTGAACCACGACGGGAACTGCTGGATGAACAGGTCCGGAACCGCGAAGTTCGGGTTCGACGGCTTGATGCCGGCCGCGATCGCCATGTAGCCCAGCAGGGCGATCAGGCCCAGCAGGAACGAGTACGCGGGCAGCACGGCGGCGTTGCGGCGGATCACGTTCGGGCTGCGCGAGCTGAGCGAGCCGGTGATCGCGTGCGGGTACAGGAACAGCGCCAGCGCGCTGCCGAACGCCAGCGACGCGTACGTCGTCTGCGCGTCGACGCCGCTCGGGATCAGCGAGCCGGGCTTCGGCGTGTGCTTGGGCAGCGCCGCCCCGGCCTTGTCGAAGATCGCGCCGAAGCCGCCGAGCTTCGACGGGATGTAGATCACGGCCACGATGATCGTGATGTAGATCAGCGCGTCCTTGACGATCGCGATCAGCGCCGGCGCGCGCAGGCCCGAGTTGTACGTATAGGCGGCGAGGATGACGAACGCGATGACCAGCGGCCAGTCACCCTGCACTCCCATCGCCTGCAGCACGACCTGGATGCCGACCAGCTGCAACGCGATGTAGGGCATCGTCGCCAGCAGCCCGGTGGCCGCCACGGCGGTGGCGAGCGACCGCGAGCCGAAGCGGCCGCGGACGAAGTCCGCCGGCGTGACGTAGCCACGGCGGTGCGCCACCGACCACAGGCGCGGCAGCGCCAGGAACGCCAGCGGGTAGATCAGGATGGTGTAGGGCAGCGCGAAGAAGCCGACGGCGCCGACACCGAACACGAGCGCCGGGACGGCGATGAACGTGTACGCGGTGTAGAGGTCGCCGCCGAGCAGGAACCACGTGACGACGGAGCCGAAGCGCTTTCCGCCGAGTCCCCACTCGTTCAGCTCAGCAAGGTTGCCGCGCCGCCAGCGCGCGGCGATGAAGCCGAGCACGGTTACGAATGCTAACAGCGCGATAAAGACGACGAGGGCAGTGGCATCGGTCGGATGACTCATGACCGGTCACTCCTCGTCCTGCGGTACACGAACCAGGTGATGAGCGCCGCGACGGGCACCCAGACGAACTGGTACCAGTAGAAGAACGGGAAGCCGAACAGCTCCGGGCTGTCGGTTGCGTAGAGCGGCGGGTACAGCAACCCGATGAACGGGAGGATCAGGAGTAGCCGCCAGCCTCTGTGTCGTGCCATGACGCCTCCCCAGACGGTGGTCGTCTGAAAGGTTCCCCGGCGTGGATGCCGTCGAAACGATCGTGCAGCTCTCTGCGGGCGGCTGCGCGGGGGCCGTGAACGCTGTTGCGGGCGGGGGTTCGTTGATCTCCTTTCCGGCGCTATTGGCGATCGGCTATTCACCGGTCGCGGCGAACGTCACCAACCAGGTCGGGCTCGTCCCCGGCTACCTCGGCGGGACCGTCGGCTACCGCGCCGAGCTCGCCGGACAGCGGACGCGCGCGCGTGCGCTCGGCGTGACGGCCGCGCTCGGCGCGGCGGCCGGGACGGCGCTGCTGCTGCTCGCGCCGCCCTCGAGCTTCCGCGCGATCGTGCCCTACCTCGTGCTGGCGTCGTGCATGGCGCTCGCCCTGCAGCCCGCGCTCACGCGCGCCGCCGGGCGCCACCGCGCGGCCCATCCCGGCGCGCCGCTGCACGCCGGCGTGTTCGCCGCAAGCGTGTATGGCGGCTACTTCGGCGGGGCGCTCGGCATCGTCCTGCTCGCGATCCTCGGCGCGCTGCTGATCGACGACCTGCAGCGGCTCAACGCGCTCAAGGGGGTGCTCAGCTTCGCCGGCGGGATCGTGGCGGCAGCGGGCTACGCGCTCTTCGGGCCGGTCCATTGGGGCGCAGCGGCGCTGATCGCGGCCGGCGCGCTCGTGGGCGGCCACACCGGCGCGGGGCTGGCACGGACGCCTACGGAACGGTGGCCGCGGTCATCCTGCTCGTGTAAGGGTGCGCGACGGGCGCTCGCGGATCGAGGGATCGCGCGAGAAGCGCGCGTCCTCCTCGGTCCTGGGCCGCGCGCGCCGCCGGCTGCTCGGCTCGGTGACGATGAACGTGATCCACACCGAGACGATCATCGCCGCGAACTCGTACCAGTAGAAGAACGCGATGCCGAGGAAGTCGGGCCTGCGCCCGGCGTACAGCGGCCCGATCAGGAGCGCGACCAGCGGCACGATGAGCAGGATCCTCCAGCGCACTGCCATGACTTGTGCCCATCGCTGTCGCACGGGAAACACCTAGGCTGCCAGCTGCACAGGACGTATAGTCAGCGGTCCCGACTGGCCAGTCAGCCAAGGAGCTTTGAGCGTGGATCTGAACGACACTCCGGAGCAGGCCGCGTACCGCGAGAAGGTGCGCTCCTGGCTCGAGGAGCACAAGGGCGAGGCGCCCGTCCTCCAGGGCGAGGGCGCGCTC
>VAYD01000400.1 GCA_005883905.1 Actinomycetota bacterium | reverse complement strand
CGGGGCCGGCGCCGAGGCGCAGCGCGAGCACTGCCGCCGTGGCGTACACGTCCGTCGGCGCGGCGAGGACGGCGACCTCGGGATGGCGCGATGCGGTGCGAGCCTGCGGCATGGCCCGTATGCGCTCGACGTCCGGCGCGAGCAGCCACGCCCGCATGCGCTCCAGCCCGGCGCTCACGCGTGCGCCTCCGCCTCGGCCGCGAGCAGCCGTCCCGCGCCCGGCACGACGGACGGCGGGCGCAGGGACACGCGCACGGCGCGGCCGGTCACTCGCACGGTCATGCGGTCGCGCGCCCAGCCCGGCAGCGCGCGGCGCGCGCCGTCCGCCGGATCGGCGTCCTGCAGCAGCGCGACCGCCCCGGCCTCGGCGGCATGGTCGGCCAGCTCGCGCGCGACGCCGGCGGCCAGGGCCTGCCCCGCCGCCAACGCCACTGCGACCAGCAGCGGCAGGGCGCCGACGACCTCGATGGTCGCCTGCCCGCGGTCGCGCCTCACCGCCGCCCATCCTGCGGCGCAAACCGCGCCCGCGTGCGAACGGTGGCCAGATACGCGCCGCCGACGACGCTCGGCACGCCGAGCGCCAGCTCGACCGCGCCGTCCTCGAGCTCGCGCACGCGCGCGCGCCGGGCCAGCGCCGGCGGGAGGGCACCGCGCGCTGCCGCGGTGGCGTCACCGCCGACGGCGTGCGCACGAGCGGCGGCCCGCGCGGCAGCGCCGCTCAGCCAGATCGCCTGGCCGGCGACGGCCGCCTGCCAGGCGAGTGCCACGAGGACGGCCACGAGCGGAAGGACCGCGACCAGCTCGACACTTGCCTGTCCCCTTTCCCGCATGCCCGGGACCGTGCTGGGAGGCGTGTTACGGCGCTACGCGAGGGTGTGACAAAAGCGCGGAGGCGCTCCGCGCGATCTGATTGCGCCGGTCGCGGCCGTCTCGGATTGCACCGAGGGGAGGGAGTGGTTCGGTCCGTGTGTGGCCGCGCCGGCTCCTGCGGGCGGGTTTCGGCAACGATCCTGGATTGGGGCCCTTATGGAGCCCCAGGACAGGAACGTTCGGAGACTTGGCGCGTTCTCGCTCGCCCGCCCGCGCGCCCACCCCTCGGCGGCACGGACCGACCGCCCACTTCCCCTCGCTGCAATCCAACGCCGCCACAACCCGCCGCCCCCAACCGCGCGGCGCGCCAGCAACCTCAGTACTCCCGCTGATGCCGCCAGACCAGGTACACCGCGTACGACGCGCCGCCCATGAGCACGAACCACACCAGCGTGCCCGGCCCGCTGGCGAAGAGCCGCGGCCCGGCGGCCAGAGTCCACACGGCCACGCCCGCCGAGCCGTACAGCATCGCGCGGTAGCGATCGCCGAGGGAGTAGATCTCGACGCGGTTCTCGAGGTACAGGCGCCCGACGAACACGACCAGCCCGACGGTGATCAGGACGAAGAGCAGCGCCGCGACGAAGTCGGCTGCGGTGCCCCCGCCCGGCAGCGCCCACACCGCGAGCGCCAGCAGGACGACGATCGCGGCGTTGCGCAGGACCTTCATCAACCAGAGGCTATGAGATCCGGGTCCGTGGGCGCGGGGTCCTGGGCGGGCGCGGGCGCACCGGCGGCCGCTACGTCGGGCTCGCTCGCCAGCACCTCCCCATCCGCCGGCTCGGCGGCGAAGCGGTAGCCGATGCCGAAGTGCGTGTGGATGTAGCGCCAGCCCGGCGACGCCTTCTCGAGCTTCTGGCGCAGCTTGCGCACGAAGACGTCGACCGAGCGGTCGCCGCGGGCCATCTCGTAGCCCCAGACGCGCCGGTAGATGTCCTCGCGCTCGAGCACTCGGCCCTCGGCGCCGGCCAGCAGCTCGAGCAGCTCGAACTCGCGCCGGGTGAGGTCCACCGAGCCGCCCGAGACGAAGGCCTGGAAGCGGTCCTGGCGGATCTCGAGCTCGCCGGAGACGACCGGGCCGGACTGCGGCTTGCCCTCGGAACGCCGCCGGCGGCGCACGACCGCTTCGATCCGGGCGATCAGCTCCTCCGGGTGGCAGGGCTTGCCCAGCCAGTCATCCGCGCCCATCCGCAGCGCGCGCACGCGCTGCGCGACCGTCGAGCCGCCGGTGCAGACAACGATGCCCATGCCGGGGAGCGCGCCGGCAACGCGTTCGAGGTAGTCCCAGGCCTGCGGGCCGAGCAGGCTCAGGTCGATCACCAGCGCGTTTAGGCGCATCGACACGAGCTCCTCGGGCGGACGCGGTGCTCCCACCCCACGCGCTCGAGCCGCTTGCCGAACACCTGCAGGAACCCCGAATCGGTGTCGATGACGGCGATCCGGAGCCCGGTGGCCCCCTGAACAAGTTCGGTCATCTGCGGCGCACAGTACTGAACCCCGCCGACGCACGCGGATCGTCCAGATTCGGAATAACAGCTTGTTTACAAGCTGTTTGCGGGGATTTCGGTGCGGTCAGCGCGCAACCGGGTGCGACGAATCACTGAATTCCCGGAAAAGGCCCGTGACCACGAACGCCGTCTGCTCGCCGATGTCGACCGCGTTGTCGCCGATCCGCTCCAGCGCACGCCCGACGAGCGTCATGTGCATCGCCCACTCGCGCGTGTCGATGTCGTCGCCGACCTCGACGGCCAGCTTGAACAGCTCGCGGTTGATCCGGTTGACGTCGCGGTCGGCGCGCACCAGGTCCTCGGCCATCGCGACGTCGCGCTCGGCGAAGCAACGCTTGGCCTGCAGGATCTCGGCGCGCGCGCAGCGGCCCATTTCCATCAGCCGGCTGAGCACCTCGTCGCGCACGGGCGGCTCGTGGCCCGACAGCGGGATCAGCTTGGCGATGTTCACGCACTGGTCGCCCATCCGCTCGCAGCGGATGACGTGCAGCAGCGCCGCGACGAGCCGCAGGTCACCCGCGACGGGCGCCTGCAGCGCCAGCAGGGAGAGCACGCCCTGGTGGACCTCCAGGTAGCGCCCGTCGACGCGGTCGTCGTCGCTGATGACGAGCTCAGCGAGCTCCACGTCGACGTGCTCGAGCGCCTCGAGCGTGCGGTCGAGTTGCTCGACCACGATGTCGAGGCCGCCGAGCGCGTCGGACTCGAGCTCGGCCATCCGCTCCTGGAACGTCTCGCGCGTCAAGCGATCACCCGAACTTGCCCGTCACGTACTGCTCGGTGCGGGCGTCGTTGGGCTTGGTGAAGATCACGCCGGTCGGCCCGTGCTCGACGAGCTCGCCGTCGAGCAT
>VAYD01000399.1 GCA_005883905.1 Actinomycetota bacterium | reverse complement strand
TCGCCAGTCCTCATATCACGGGTCGCGCTGTCGCGCGCCGTCGCATCATTCTCGGTCACGTGGGCGCCCCCACCCCGGCTCTCTCGGGCTGTCTGACCTCCGCCTCCTCGCCGGGCATGATCACGTGCCTCGCGCCGGGCACGCCGAACTCGTAGGGACCGCCGACGACCCGCGGGATCTCATCGAAGTTGAAGACCGGCGGCGGCGAGGAGACCTGCCATTCGATCGTCTTGGCCCGCCACGGATTCGGCCCCGCCTTCGGCCCATAGCGCCAGCTGACGATCATGTTGTAGAGGAAGATCAGCTGCGCGGCGCCGAGCACGAACGCGCAGATCGAGATGAACAGGTTCCAGTCGCCGAAGGTGGCGGAGTAGTCGGCGACGCGCCTGGGCATCCCCTCCATCCCGATCCAGTGCATCGGGATGAAGGTGCCGAGCATCCCGACCAGCGTCAGCCAGAAGTGGATCCGGCCGAGCTTCTCGTCGTACATCCGCCCGGTCATCTTCGGGAACCAGTGGTAGATGCCCGCGAAGATCGTGAACACCGAGCCGCCGAAGAGCACGAAGTGGATGTGGGCGACGACGAAGTAGGTGTCCGAGACGTGGATGTCGATCGGGATCATCCCGAGCATCACGCCAGAGATCCCGCCGATCGTGAAGGTGGCGATGAAGCCCAGGGCGAAGAGCATCGCCGTCGATCTCAGATGGATCACCCCGTGGAACAGCGTGCCGAGCCAGGAGAAGATCTTGATCCCGGTCGGTACCGCGATCAGCAGGGTGGTGATCATCATCGGCACCCGCAGCCAGCTGAACATGCCGGCCACGAACATGTGATGCGCCCAGACCGAGTAGGAGAGGACGACGATCCCGATCAGGGCCAGGGCCATCAGCCGGTAGCCGAAGATCGGCTTGCGCGAGTGCGAGGAGATCACCTCGCTGACGATCCCGAAGCCCGGCAGCATCATGATGTAGACGGCCGGGTGCGAGTAGAACCAGAAGATGTGCTGGTAGCTGATCACGTCGCCGCCGAAGGCCGCCTGGAAGAAGTTGGTGTGGAGGGCGCGGTCGAAGAGGACCATGAACTGCACGCCCGCGATGAACGGCGTGGCGGCGACGACCAGCAGGGAGGTCGAGAGGTTCGCCCAGACCAGCAGCGGCAGCCGCCAGAAGTTCATGCCCGGCGCCCGCATCGTCACGATCGTGACCAGGAAGTTGAGCGCCGTCGCGATCGACGAGGCGCCGGCGAACTGCACGCCGAGGTTGAAGAACGACTGGCCTAACGGGGCCCCCGTCGAGAGCGGCGCGTAGCCGGTCCAGCCGGCGTCGAAGGCGCCGCCCGGGCAGAGGAAGCTGCCAACGAAGAGCAGGCCCGCGATCGGCAGCATCCAGAAGCTCAGCGCGTTCAGTCGCGGGAATGCCATGTCCGGCGCCCCGATCATCAGCGGCAGGACGTAGTTCGCGATCCCCGCGAACACGGGGATCACGAAGACGAAGATCATGATCGCGGCGTGAGCCGAGAAGAGCCCGTTGAAGGTCGCCGGCTCGACGATCTGGGTGCCCGGCTGCGCCAGCTCGGCGCGCATCACCATCGCCATCAGCCCACCGACGAAGAAGAAGATGAACGTCGTGCAGATGTACTGGATCCCGATCACCTTGTGATCGGTGTTGAACTTGAAGTAGTCCCGCCACGACTGGGCGCCGTGGTCCTTGTGCTCCAGCTCCCCGGGGTAGGTGGGGCCCCCGACCGCCCACCGGAACCAATAGTCGAAGGCGCCGAGCCCGATCAGGAAGCCAAGCGCACCGGTGATCATGGCGACGATCAGCTGCGGGTAGCCGGTCTGCGCGGTCTGGGTCGCCGGGAGGCCGGAGATCAGGCGCAGGACGACGACGAGGCCGTAGCCGAACGCAAACCCGACCACCGCGCCGAGGGCGCCGCGCCCCAGCCCCGGTTTCTTCAGAGTCGCTACCACGTCCTACCTGCCGCCGAAAGCCTACCCATCGCCTACGTCCCCCCGGTCGAGGTCGTGGTGGTGCCCGGGGACGTCGTGGGGGCGGTCGGGGAGCCGTTGCTCTGCTCCGACGCGGACCCGGTCTCCCCGCCGGTCGCGGTGCCGGGCTGCGGCTTCACCTTCGGCTGCCGCTTGAGCCAGGCGTCGAACTCCGCCGTCGGCACCACCTTGACCGGGGCCCGCATGGTCGCGTGGCCGTAACCGCAGAGCTCGGTGCAGACGACGTTGTAGGCGCCGAGCCGGTCCGGCGTCACCTCGACCTCGTTGTCGATGTCGTTGCCACCCGGCCCCGCCGGGACCAGGTCTCGCTTGATCCGCCATTCGGGCACCCAGAAGGAGTGGATGACGTCGAGCGACGTGAGGTGCAGGTCGAGCTGGCGGCCACCGGGCACCACCAGCTCGTTCGAGCTCACTTCCTTGCCGCTCGCGAGCGGGTAGTTGAAGGTCCACTTGTACTGCTGGGCGGTGACGTCGATTCGCAACGCGTCCGAGGCCTTGGTCTCGATGTTGCCGAGCACGATCCAGCTGTAGATGGCGCCGAACACGACGATCACGGTGGGGATCACCGTCCAGGTGATCTCGAGCTTCGTGTTGCCGTGGATCGGCTCGCCGTCGCCCTCGTCACCCGGCTTCGCCCGGTACTTCCAGATGCAGTAGCCGAGCATCACGAGGACGATCGCGTACACGAACGACGACAGGACGATCATCACGTTCAGCAGCGTGTCG
>VAYD01000398.1 GCA_005883905.1 Actinomycetota bacterium | reverse complement strand
CCGCGGCCGATCGTGAGGTACAGCTCGAGCTTGGTCTTCTTCTCGAGCGTGGCGATGTGCGCATCGGGGTTGAGCACCTCGACACCGGCCGGCAGGTCGATGTCCTTGGCGGTGATCTCACCGGGGCCGGTGACGACGAGCGGGGCCTCGACCTCGCTGGCGTCCGAGTGCATCTTGCAGACGATGCCCTTGAGGTTGAGCACGATGTCGGTGACGTCCTCGGTGACGCCCTTGATCGTGGAGAACTCGTGTGCGACGCCCTCGATGCGAACGGAGGTGACGGCGGCGCCCGCCAGCGAGCTCAGCAGCACGCGGCGCAACGAGTTGCCGAACGTGTAGCCGAAGCCGCGGTCGAGCGGCTCGATCACGAACGAGCCACGGTCATCGTCCGTGGTCTCGCTGGTGATGCGGGGAATCTGGAAGTCGAGCATCGGGGTCCTGACTTGTCGGGTGTTCAGACCCGGCGCTGGCGCGGCGCCGGGGTTCGGTGCACGCACCTCGGGCTACGTGCCCGCGTGCGCGCTTTCAAAAAGTCCTACTTGGAGTACAGCTCGACGATGAGCTGCTCCTGCACCGGGGCCGCGATCTCGCGGCGCTCCGGCTTGCGCAGCACCTTGGCGGTGAGCGCATCATGATCGGCCTGGAGCCACGCCGGGACCTGCGCGGTCAGCTCGGTGGCGTCGCGGATGAGCGGCTCCGCGGGGGTGCTGGCCTTGACGGCGATGATGTCGCCGTCACGCACCTGGTAACTGGGGATGTCCACCCGGCGGCCGTTGACCGTCCAATGGCCGTGGCGGATGAGCTGGCGGGCCTGGCGCCGCGAGGCGGCGAAGCCCAGGCGCACGAGGACGTTGTCCAGGCGGCACTCCAGCATCTGCAGCAGGTTCTCGCCGGTGATGCCGGGCTGGCGCGACGCCTTGTCGTAGTACAGGCGAAACTGCTTCTCCAGCACGCCGTAGTAGCGGCGCGCCTTCTGCTTCTCACGCAGCTGCACGCGGTACTCGGACTGCTTCTGGCGCCCGCGGCCGTGGTCGCCGGGCGGGTACGCGCGTCGCTCGACGCCGCACTTGTCCGTGAGGCAGCGCTCACCCTTGAGGAAGAGCTTCTGACCTTCGCGGCGGCACTGCTTGCACTGGGCTCCTGTGTCGCGGGCCATCAGACACGCCTCCTCTTGCGGGGACGGCAGCCGTTGTGGGCCTGCGGGGTGACGTCACGGACGCCCGTGACCTCCAGGCCGGCTGCCTGCAGGGAGCGGATGGCGGTCTCGCGGCCCGAGCCCGGGCCCTTGACGAAGACCTCGACCTTCTGAAGCCCCTGCTCGATGCCCTTGCGCGCGGCGGCGTCAGCCGTGACCTGCGCAGCGAAGGGGGTGGACTTGCGGGAGCCCTTGAAGCCGGCGCCGCCGGCGGACTCCCATGCGAGCACGTTCCCCTCGCGGTCGGTCAGCGAGACGATCGTGTTGTTGAAGCTGGTCTTGATGTGCGCCTGGCCGATGGGGATGTTCTTCTTCGGCTTGCGGCGGCCGGCGCGGGGACGCTTAGGTGCGGGCACTTACTTCTTTCCTGCCTTCTTCTTGCCGGCGACCGACATGCGCTTGGGACCCTTGCGCGTGCGGGCGTTCGTCTTTGTCTTCTGGCCACGGACGGGGAGGCCACGGCGATGGCGCAGACCGCGGTAGCAGCCGATCTCCATCAGGCGCTTGATGTTCTGCGAGCGCTCGCGACGCAGGTCGCCCTCGACCGTGAGGTCGTCGACCTTGGTGCGCAGCTTCGCGACCTCGTCCTCGGTGAGGTCGCGGACCTTGCGGTCAGGCTCGATGCCGAGCTCGGCGAGGATCTCGTTGGAGGTCGGGCGGCCGATCCCGTAGATGTAGGTCAGGCCGACCTCGACGCGCTTGTTCAGTGGGATGTTGATCCCTGCGATGCGGGCCATCTAGCCGATCACCCCTGCCGCTGCTTGTGTCGCGGGTTCTGGCAGATCACGAGAACCCGCCCATGGCGGCGGATGATCTTGCACTTCTCGCACATCGGCTTCACCGACGGTCGTACCTTCATGGTCCCTTTCGAAGAGTTTGGTCCATGGCGCGGCTCTGGCCGCCGTGGAGACCGCCGCTACCACGCCAAGGATCGCGCGCATGCAGACATGCCGCACCGCGCGGGAGGAACCACTATAGCGAAAGGCGTTCGGTGGCCCATGTTGGCGCGTAAACGCTCATTCTGCTGTCGATCTGCGCGATCCTGCGGCGTCGGCCGGATGAACCCAACCGAGGAGGCCCTCATGGCCAGGTACATGATGCTGCTGTTCATCCCCGAGGGGCGTTCGCCCGAGGATGCCGCGGCGGAGAGCCCCAAGTGGGCTGCCTACACCCAGGAGCTCCACGACGCCGGGGCGTTCGTCTCGGGCGAGGCGCTGCAGGGCAACGAGACGGCCACGCTGCTGCGCGTGCGCGACGGCGAGACCCAGCTCACCGACGGGCCCTTCGCCGAGGCGAAGGAGTACCTCGCCGGCTACTACGTCGTCGAGGCTGACGACCTGGACGCGGCGCTGGCGTGGGCGGCGAAGGTCCCCAACGCGGTCTACGGGACCGTCGAGGTGCGCCCGGTCATGGATGTGGGGGCGGCGACGACGGCGTGAACCCCGTCGAGCGGACCTTCCGCGAGGAGGGCCCCGCGGTCCTCGCCACGCTGATCCGCCATGTCGGCGACATCGGCCTGGCCGAGGACGCCCTGCA
>VAYD01000397.1:6084-6460 GCA_005883905.1 Actinomycetota bacterium | reverse complement strand
CGGCAGCGGCGGGTCCACCGGGAGCCAGGAGTCGCAGCGCAGGCACCGGTGCCAGCGCACGCCCCCGGCCTCGCGCGCGAAGATCGCGTCCTGTGGGCGCAGTTGCCGCGCGTCGAGTCCTTCGAGCGCGTGCCCGGTGATCCCGCAGTGCAGCAACTCCCAGTGGAAGCGCGGGCGAAAGCGCCGCGGTCGCTCGCGTCGCACGCCGGCCGGGTCGTGGTCGTGGTCGCGCACGACCACGCAATCTAAGGCGGCTGCGCCGATCACGGGCTGGTGGCATAGCCGGTCCGACACGACAGGCACAATGCGTGTATGCCCACACGGAGCTCGGCCCTCCGACTGAAGCTCCCGCGCCGTGAGCGTCGCGAGCAGCCGG
>VAYD01000397.1:3281-6035 GCA_005883905.1 Actinomycetota bacterium | reverse complement strand
ATGAACGTCTTCGAGGACGCGGGCTACTTCTGCGTCGACAACCTGCCGCCCGAGATGATCCGCTCGCTGGTCGAGCTGTTCGTGCACGAGGGCTCGAAGGTGGAGCGCGCGGCCGTCGTCTCGGATGTGCGCGGTGGCGAGTACTTCGAGGCGCTGCGGGCGGTGCTCGACGACCTCGACGCGCTCGGCGTCACGCACCACGTCCTGTTCCTCGAGGCCGAGCAGCAGGCGCTCGTCACGCGCTACAAGGAGACGCGCCGGCGCCATCCGCTGGCGCCGGAGTCGAGCGTGACCGGCGGCATCGCGCAGGAGCGGGCGCTGCTCGCGCCGCTGCGCGAGCGCGCGGACCTCGTCATCGACACGACGGGCCTGAAGGCGCATATGCTGCGGCGCAAGATCGCCGACGAGTTCCTGCCGCGCACCGTCCCGCAGCGGCTCGCCGTGACGTTCGAGTCGTTCGGGTTCAAGCACGGGCCGTCGCGCGACGCGGACCTGACGTTCGACGTGCGCTTCCTGCCCAACCCGCACTACGAGCCGAACCTGCGGCCGCTCACCGGCCACGACGACCGGGTCGTGGCGTACATGGACCGCGACGGCGGGCTGACCGAGTTCTACGAGCACCTCGAGCCGCTCATGGACTTCCTGCTGCCCAACTACGTCGCCGAGGGCAAGGCGCACCTGATGGTGGCGGTCGGCTGCACCGGCGGGCGCCACCGCAGCGTCGCGGTCGCGGAGCACCTCGCGGCCCGCTACCGCGACCGCACCGCCATGTTCGTGGAGGTCAAGCACCGCGACGTGGACAAGGCGAGCGCCACGCCCTGATGTTCGACCACGTCGGGCTCGAGGTGACCGACCTGGAGCGGTCGGGGCGGTTCTACGACGCGCTGATGTACGCGATCGGCGGGCGGCGGATGTTCGAGGGGCCGGGCGCGATCGCGTACGGCATCGATCGCGCTCAGCTGTGGCTGGTCGCGCGCGGCCGCGGGGTGGGGCCGGCGTTCGGGCACGTCGCGCTCAAGGCGTCCGGCAGGGCGGCGGTCGACGCTGCGTTCGCGGCCGCCATGGCCAACGGCGGGCGCGACGACGGCGCGCCCGGCCCGCGCGCGCAGTACGGGCCGAGCTACTACGCGGCCTACCTCGCCGACCCGGACGGCTACCGCGTCGAGGTGGTGAGCGGAGGCTCCTAGGTAGGGTCCAGCCCATGCCAGTACGCGTGGGAATCAACGGCTTCGGCCGCATCGGGCGCAATGTCTTTCGTGCCGCCCAGGCCAAGCCGACCGACATCGAATGGGTTGCCGTGAACGACATCACGGACACGACAACGCTCGCTCACCTGCTCAAGTACGACTCGACCTACGGACCCTTTCCAGGGCAGGTCGAGGCGACCGGCGACGCCATCGTCGTCGACGGCAAGGAGGTCAAGGTCCTGGCCGAACGGGACCCCGGCGCACTGCCATGGGGCGAGCTCGGCGTCGACGTGGTGATCGAGTCGACGGGCTTCTTCACCGATCGCGAGAACGCGGCCAAGCACCTCGAGGCGGGCGCGAAGAAGGTCCTGATCTCGGCGCCGGCCAAGGGCGAGGACGTGACGGTTGCGCTCGGCGTCAACTTCGACGACGCCTACGACAAGGACAACCATCACGTCATCTCCAACGCGTCCTGCACGACCAACTGCCTCGCGCCGGCCGCGAAGGTGATCCACGAGGCGATCGGCATCAAGCACGGCCTGATGACGACGATCCACGCCTACACCGCCGATCAGCGGCTCATCGACGCCCCGCACAAGGACCTGCGCCGCGCCCGCGCGGCGGCGATCAACCTCGTGCCCACCTCCACCGGCGCCGCGAAGGCCGTCGGCCTCGTGATCCCGGAGCTGCAGGGCAAGCTGCACGGGTTCTCGGTGCGCGCGCCCGTGCCGACCGGATCGGTCGTCGACCTCACCTTCGAGGCCGAGCGCGAGACGTCGGTCGACGAGGTCAACGGCGCGTTCAAGGCCGTGGCGGACCAGGGCAAGCTCGCCGGGATCCTCGCCTACACCGAGGAGCCGCTCGTCTCGACCGACGTCGTCGGCAACTCGTTCTCGTCGGTCGTCGACGGTGGCCTCACCGCCGTCATCGACGGGACTCTCGTGAAGGTCGTGTCCTGGTACGACAACGAGTGGGGCTACTCGAACCGCTGCGTCGACGTCGTCCAGCGCCTGCTCTAGTGCGAACGCTGGAGGACCTCGACGTGGCGGGCAAGCGCGTCTTCGTCCGGGTCGACTTCAACGTCCCGCTCGACGGCAGCCGGATCACGGACGACACGCGCATCCGCGCGGCGCTGCCGACGATCGAGCGGCTGCGCGCGAGCGGCGCGCGGCTGCTGCTCGCGGCCCATCTCGGGCGGCCGAAGGATCGCGAGCCGGGGCTGTCGCTGCGCCCGGCGGCGGAGCGCCTCGGCGAGCTGCTCGGCGCAGAGGTGACGCTGGCGCCGTCGCTCGACGACGTGCCCGACGGTGACCTCGTGATGCTCGAGAACGTCCGCTACGAGGCGGGAGAGACCAAGAACGACCCGGAGCTGGCGCGCCGCTACGCCGCGCTCGCCGACGTCTACGTGGACGACGCGTTCGGCGCCGCGCATCGGGCGCACGCCTCGACGGTTGGCGTCGCCGAGCTGCTGCCGAGCGCCGCCGGCCTGCTGCTGGCGCGCGAGGTCGAGACGCTGCAAGAGATCCTCGAGTCGCCGCAGCCGCCGCTCGTCGCGATCGTGGGCGGG
>VAYD01000397.1:0-3211 GCA_005883905.1 Actinomycetota bacterium | reverse complement strand
CATCGGCGGCGCGATGTGCTTCCCGTTCTTCAAGGCCCAAGGGCACAGCGTCGGCGCGTCGCTGTGCGAGGAGGAGGGCATCGAGCCGGCGCTGCGCGCGCTCGCCGCGGCGGAGGACAAGGGCTGCCGGCTGCTGCTGCCCGAGGACCTCGTGCTCGGGCGCGAGTTCTCCGCGGACACGGAGACGCAGCAGCTCGACGGCGTCGACGTCCCCGACGGCTGGATGGGGCTCGACATCGGCCCGCGCAGCGCGACGTTCTACGCGCAGGAGGTCGCGGGCGCGGGGTCGGTCTTCTGGAACGGGCCGATGGGGGCGTTCGAGCTGGCGCCATTCGCCGCCGGCACGCGTGCGGTGGCGGAGGCGGTCGCGAGCGCACGCGGCACGACGGTCGTGGGCGGAGGCGACAGCACCGCGGCGCTGGCCGCGTTCGGGCTGGACGACAAGGTTGACCATCTCTCGACCGGCGGCGGCGCATCGCTCGAGCTGATCGAGGGCAAGACGCTCCCCGGAGTGGAGGTTCTCGGTGGCTGACGGATCGGCACGGACCCCGCTGATCGCGGGCAACTGGAAGATGCACAAGACGGTCGCGGAGGCCGAGGCCTACATCCAGGCGCTGCTGCCGCGGGTCTCCGCGTCGGCCGCCGACGTCGCGATCTGCCCGCCGTTCACGGCGCTGCAGGCGATGGTGGACTCGACGCGCGGGTCCGGCGTGACCGTCTACGCGCAGACGATGCACGAGGCGCCTTCTGGCGCGTTCACGGGCGAGGTCAGCCCGGCGATGCTCACGGAGCTCGACGTCCACGGCGTGATCCTCGGGCACTCGGAGCGCCGCGAGCTGTTCGGCGAGACCGACCGCGCGCTGCAGGCGAAGGTGCGGGCGGCACTGGCGGCCGGGCTCGTGCCGCTGCTGTGCGTGGGCGAGACCGAGGAGGAGCGCGACGCAGGGGAGACCGACCGCAAGCTGCGCCACCAGGTCCAGGAGGGGCTCGAGAAGCTCGACGACGCGCAGCTCGGCGACGTCGTGATCGCGTACGAGATCGGGTTCGTGCGCGCACTCGTCGCCGACCGCGACGCCGAGCAGGCCGCGCGCACGCGGATCCTCTACGGCGGCTCGGTGAAGCCGGAGAACGCGGCCGAGCTGCTCGCGCTGCCGGACGTCGACGGCGCGCTGGTCGGCGGCGCGTCGCTGGACGCGGAGTCGTTCGCCGCGATCGTCGCCGCCGTCTCATGACGACGTTCCCGTCGGTCTGTCTCGTCGTGCTCGACGGGTGGGGGATCGCCCCGCCCGGGCCCGGCAACGCTGTCGATCTGGCGAACACGCCGGTGTTCGACGACCTCTGGGCGCGCTATCCGCATACGCAGCTGCAGGCCGGCGGCACCGCCGTCGGGCTGCCCGACGGGCAGATGGGCAACAGCGAGGTCGGGCACCTGAACCTCGGCGCGGGCGCGGTCGTCAAGCAGGACCTCACGCGCATCGACGAGGCGGTGGCCCACGGCGAGATCGGCTCGAATGAGGCGATCCGCGCCGCGTTCGAAGGGTTCGAGCGCGTGCACCTGATCGGGCTCGTGTCCGACGGCGGGGTGCACTCGTCCTTGGAGCACCTGGGCGCGCTGCTGCAGCTCGGCGCCGAGGGTCAGGACGTCGTCGTGCACGCGTTCACCGACGGTCGCGACACGTCGCCGCACGGCGGCGCCGGGTATCTCGCTCAGGTTGATGCGTGGCCCGGTCGGGTCGGGTCGCTGATCGGGCGCTACTACGCGATGGACCGCGACCGGCGTGCCGAGCGCACGCAGGCCGCGCTCGACCTGCTTGTCGAGGGCAAGGCCGACCACCACGCGGACACCGGCGAGGCCGCCGTTCGTGCCGCCTACGAGCGCGGCGAGACCGACGAGTTCATCACCGCGACGACGGTCGGCGACGAGGCGCGGATCCGCCCGCAGGACTCCGTCATCGCGTTCAACTTCAGGCCGGACCGCATGCGCCAGCTCACGCAGGCGCTCGGGCCGAAGGTCGCCCGCTACACGACCCTGACCGAGTACGAGGAGGGGTGGCCGTGGCCGGTGGCGTTCCCGCCTGCGCGGCCGGAGACGACGCTCACGCGTGTCGTGGCGGCCGCGGGCCTCAACCAGCTGCACGTGGCCGAGACCGAGAAGTACCCGCACGTGACGTACTTCTTCGGCGGCGGGGAGGAGGACCCGGAGCCCGGCGAGCGCCGCGAGCTCGTCGACTCGCCGCGCGACGTGCCGACGTACGACCACAAGCCGGAGATGAGCGCCTTCGAGGCGGCCGCGGCATTCGTGCGCGCGTGGGGCGAGGAGCGGCCGGCCTTCGGGATCATCAACTTCGCCAACCCGGACATGGTCGGGCACACCGGCGTGATCCCGGCCGCGATCAAGGCGGTCGAGACCGCGGACACGTGCCTCGGCGAGGTCGTCCGCTGCGTCCAGGCGACCGGTGGCGCTTTGGTCATCACCGCCGATCACGGCAACGCGGACGAGATGCTCGAGCCGGACGGCTCGCCGGACACGGCGCACTCGCTCAACCCGGTCCCCCTGATCGTCACCGAAGATGGCGAGTCGCTGCGCGACGGCGGCGTGCTGGCCGATGTGGCGCCGACGCTGCTGCAACTGCTCGGCATCGAGCAGCCGCCGGCGATGACGGGGCGGTCGCTGCTGGCCGCGGGCCACTGACCCCCACGGTGGATTTCGTCAGTCGCGCGGGAGTATGGAGCGCCGGCGCGGCGCGCCGCTACGCATGAACCGGCTCGGCCGCGAGGGACCACCGGCGCGTCGCGGTGACAACGCACGCAATGAGCCCGAGCGCCGCCGCCGTGGCGAACCCGGCGCCCGCGCCGGAGGCCTGAACGAACGCGCCCGACATGGTGGAGCCGCCGGCTAGGCCGATGCCGATCGCCGTGGTGAGCCAGGCGAACGCCTCGGTCTGGCCGTCGCTCGGGGCGACGCGGTCGACGAGCATGTACGCGGTGCCGAGCAGCGGGGCGATCGCCGCGCCGGCGACCAGGAGGATCGGTGCGAGCGCGGCGGGCGAGCCGACCGGGACGAGGGAGAGATCGCCGAGGCCGAGCGCCGCGAGCAGGATCGCCAGCCAGCGGGCGGCATCGGAGGGCGCGCCCGCGCGCGCCGCGAGCAGGCCACCGATCATCGAGCCCAGGCCCCAGACCGCGAGCAACGGGCCGGTCGCGCCCTTCG
>VAYD01000396.1 GCA_005883905.1 Actinomycetota bacterium | reverse complement strand
GTCGCCGCCGCGCGAGCGCGCCGACGCGGCGCGCGCTGCGGTCGAGCGGGCCGAGCGCACGCGCGCGCGTGCGCGCAGCCAGCGTGATCTGCCGGCCGAGACGACCGACGGCCACCGCGTCACGGTGCTGGCGAACGTCGCCGGCGTCGCCGAGCTCGAGCTGGCGCTGGAGGCGGGCGCCGAGGGCATCGGCCTGCTGCGAACCGAGCTCGGCTTCCTCGACGCGACCGGCTGGCCGACGGAGGACGACCACGTGCGCCAGCTCGCGCCGATCCTCGACGGGCTCGGCGACCTGCCCGCGACCGTGCGCGTCCTTGACTTCGGAGGCGACAAGACGCCCCCGTTCCTGGCCGGCGATCCGCGGCGCGGCATCGAGCTGCTGCTCGGCGAGCGCGAGGCGCTGCACGCGCAGCTGCGCGCGATCGTCCGCGCCGGCGCGAACACGCAGCTGCGCGTGCTCGCGCCGATGGTGCAGTCGCCGGTCGAGCTGACGGCCACGGCCCAGACGCTCGATGCCGCCGCGGCTGCGGTCGGGCTACCGGTGCCGTCGCTCGGCCCGATGGTCGAGACGCCGGAGGCCGCCTGCGCCGCGGACGCGCTTGCGCGCGGCGCCGCGTTCATGAGCATCGGCACCAACGACCTCGCGGCCGCGGTGCTCGGCGTCGATCGCTTCGCGTCCGGGCGCAGCATGGCCCATCACCCGCGCGTGCTCGGCGCGATCGCGGCGACGGTGAACGCGGCCCACCGCGCCGGGATCCGCGTCGAGGTCTGCGGCGAGGCGGCGTCGGACCCCGTCGGCGTGCCACTGCTCGTCGGCCTCGGCGTCGACGAGCTGAGCGTCGGCGCCTCGCGCGTCGGGACCGTCCGCGAGTGGGTGCGCGAGCTCGAACACGCCCGCGTCGCCGAGCTGGCGACGCGCGCGCTGTGGTGCACGTCGCCCGACGAGGTGCAGGCCCTGGTTGCGCCGGTTGCGCGGCGCCTGGCGTCAGTCGAAGGCGGCGACGCAGTCGCGCAGGGCGTCGAGCGCGAGCGGCGCGTCGTCGCCGCTGGCGGTCAGCCGTAGCTCGCTGCCGCCCTCCGCGCCGAGCGCGAGGATCGAGAGCAGGCTCTTCGCGTCCGCCTCGCGCCCGTCGGCGGCCACGGTGATGCTCGCGTGGAAGCCGACCGCCGTGCGGACGAACTGCGCCGCCGGGCGCGCGTGCAGCGCGACGCTCGCCGGGAGCTGGACCGTGGTCTCAGAGCTTGCGGACACTGCGCGCCTCCTCGGCTGCGCTGACGACGTCCTCGAGGCTGCTGCCGGCGGAGGCCATGACGGCCGCCGCGACTGTGCCCTCGACGATCGGCGCGTCGATCAGCGTGACGTGGTTGTTCACGCGCGACTCGAGGACGTGGCGGATCGTGAGGATCGCGCTGCCGAGATCGCCGAGGACGACGACGCCGTCGCCGCCGTCGGCGCGACGGATCGCGTCGCGCACGCGGCCCTCGTCGGTCCCGAGCGTGCCGTCGCCTGTGCCGCCTGCATGTTCGATGCGAACCTCGGGGCCGGCCATCTGCCCGGCCAGATCTGCGAGGCCGGCAGCGAGCTCCGAGCTATGTGATACGACGACGATTCCGACCACGTTCTCCTCCGGCGCTTGGTCCGCTGCTACTCTACCTGATCGAAAGTCATTCGACAATGCCGAATACAGCACATTCGACAAGGCGCGGGGGAATTCAGTCGATCGACCGGGCCGCGCGCATCCTCAAGACGCTCGCGAGCGGGCCGCGGCGCCTTGGCGTGACCGAGCTCGCGCAGCGGTTGGAGCTCGCGGTGCCGACCGTCCACGGGCTGCTGCAGACGCTGCAGGCGCACGGCTTCGTGGAGCAGGACCGCGACTCGGACAAGTACCAGCTGGGCGCCGGACTGCTGCAGTTGGGGAACTCGTATCTGGACCTGAACGAGCTGCGCGGCCGCTCGATCGTGCACGCGGAGCGGCTCGCCATGCGCGCCGACGCAGCCGTGCGCGTCGGCGTCATGCACGGCCCGAGCGTGATCGTCGTGCACCACGTCTTCCGCCCGGACGCGACGCTGCAGATCCTCGAGGTCGGCGCGCAGCTGCCCGTCCACGCCAGCGCGCTTGGCAAGGCGATCCTCGCGTTCAGCCCCGACGAGGTGGTCGACGACCTGACGTCCGAGGACCTGCCGAGGCTCACCGGGCGGACGCTCGGCGCGCGCGAGCTGCGCGCCGAGTTCCCGGGGGTTCGCGAGCGCGGGTTCGCGCGCGAGCGCGACGAGGCGGTGCTCGGCGAGTCCAGCGTCGCGGGCCCGATCTTCGACCACCTCGGCCATGCGGTCGGCGCGATCGGCGTTGTGGGAGACACCGAGCGGCTGATCCCGCGGACGATCGCGAAGGGGCTGGCCGCGGCGGTCACCGAGGCGGCGCGCGGCGTGTCGCGCGAGCTCGGCGCGCGCTCGTGGCCGGGGACGCCGGCCGCTTAGGCCAGGGCCAGCACCAGCGCGTTGCCCGACGGGTCGCGCACCAGCGGCTCGCCGCCGAGTTCGGCGACGTCCGCGCCGGCGCGCTCGAGCCGGCCCACGACGCGGTCGCGCTCGGCGCCGTCGGGCAGCGCGATCGTGCCGTGCCGCAGCGCGGCGGCGCCCTCGGGCGGCGGCGAGGCGCCCGCGCTCTCCCACGTGTTGGCGCCGAGGTGGTGGTGGTAGCCGCCGGCGGCCAGGAACGCGGCCATCGGGCCGAGCTGCGCCATCAGCCCGA
>VAYD01000395.1 GCA_005883905.1 Actinomycetota bacterium | reverse complement strand
AAGAAGTGCACGGTGCAGCGCTGCCACGGCGCGCCGATGACCTTCGCCAGCGCCGCCTTCAGGCCGGGATGCGCGTCGCTGATCGCCAGTTGGACGCCGACCAGGCCGCGCGCGACCAGCGACCGCAGGAACTCCGTCCAGAACGCCTCGGTCTCCGCGGCGCCGATGTCCAAGCCGATGATCTCCCGCCGGCCGGTCTCGTGAACGGCATGGGCGACGACGACGGCCTTGCGCTGCACGCGACCGCCATCGCGGACCTTCTCGATCTTCGCGTCGACAAACAAGTACGGGTAGCGGCCCTCCAACGGGCGCTCCCGAAACGGAGACCTCGCTCTTCGAGATCCGCAGCCCCAGCGACTCGACCACCTGGTCGACCTTGCGTGTGGAGACGCCGGCGACGTACGCCTCCTGCACGACCGACACCAGCGCCTGCTCCGAACGTCGGCGCGGCTCCAGGAAACTCGGGAAGTACGACCCGCGCCTCAACTTCGGAATCGCCAGCTCAAGCTCGCCGGCGCGCGTGTCCCAGCGCCGCGGCCGGTAGCCGTTGCGATGCGTCGCGCGATCCTCGGTGCGCTCGCCAAGCTGCGCGCCAATCAACTCCGAGATCTCGGCCTCCATCAACTCCTGCGCCACCGCCTTGACCGACTCGCGGATCACGTCGCCATGCTCATCACGCAGCACATCCCTGACGACCTCAGCAATCGTCATCCTGTCCTGACCGGCCATCGCCGGCCTCCTTTCGTCAGACCTTCAGCAGTCCGACGATCATGAGCGCCGCGGTGGCCGGACTACGTTCAATCCGTCCGACCGGCTCCTACACCAACACTAGGGACGTGACCCAAAGCCGCCCTCCTCATCGATCCGCCACGCCGGTGTTGCCGCTTAGTTGTTCTCGACGACGATGTCACCCGAGACGGGCATTGTGGGCTGGGTCCTGTCCCCACAAGCGGGCGTGTTCGCCGCGGGACCCGCAGGTAGCAGAAGCTGGTCCAGGGAGTCCGGGTATGTGGTTAGGTCTGGTGTGCCCGGTGTGTTGTCCACCACCGTGAACGCGAGCCCCATACCGACGAACTCGGGGAAACTCGAGTCGGTGATCGTGCCGCCGACCGAGGCGGTGTTGCCGGTCACCTGCAGACAAGTGACCTGTCCCCGGAAGCTGAACGGAAGAGATTCCCAGAAGAACGTGCCCGTCGGGTTCTCACCGAGCGGACCGCTGCTGGCGTCGAAATCGAAGTCCAACAGCCCGGGAACGGAACACTGCCCAGACGTCGGTGGGCCGGCCGGCACGCAGTACGCGCGATCCTCGGCGGACGTGGGCGCGGTGAGGGTGCCGCCCTTGGCCGCGTAGCTGACGCACTGGCCCACATTCTTGAACGGCGTCTGGTCGGCGCGCACCCAGTCCTTGTAGCCGCCCTTCTGACACTTCTTCGCGTTCTGCGAGTTCCCGCCCCGACCGGCCGCGGGCGCAACCCCGACCGTCAACGCGAGCGCCACACAGAGAACCAAGATGCTCCGCAGCCTCATCACGCACCTCCCGCTGCATCGTTCGACAGCCTGAACCGCCGGTCCCCGAAAGGTCGGCCGTTTAGAGCAGGGGCATTCTCATCCGCTCCCACTGCGAGGACGGCAACCAACAGGCGGGTTCTCATTGGGAACCCTTTCGGCCGGGTCCAGTGCCCTGTACTGCGTGGCCTACAGCCGTCGGCGGTGCGCGTCAATCCCAAGCGCACCTTTGCACACCTTCGGCGCCCGGTTCCCTAGAAATGGGTTCCAGCAACGCCCTGCACTCCGGCGAATGCTCGCGCTCCTGGCCCGACTCGACACCGTCGAGCCATCGCGATCCGGCCTGACCGCCACGCTTGGGCCCTGTCAACCGGAATAGTTCCGGGTCTCGGGGCCCACGGGCCCGCGCGGCAGCTACGCCGGCGCCTCGTGCTCCTGGATCTCGCGCAGCTCGCGCCGCAGCTCGCGGATCTCGTCGCGCAGACGGGCCGCGTACTCGAAGCGGAGGTCCTCGGCCGCCGCGAACATCTCCTCCTCGAGCTCGACGATCGTCTTCTCCATCTCGCTCAGGGAGAGGTCGGCGGCCTTGGCGCGGCCACGGCGGCGCTCGGAGCGCCGCTTGCCCTTCGGCGTCTTGCCCTCGGCCGTGAGGAATTCGGCGATGTCGCTGATGCCCTTGACGATCGTCGCGGCCGTGATGCCGTGCTCCTCGTTGTAGGCGAGCTGGATCGCGCGGCGGCGCTCGGTCTCCGCGATCGCCTTGCGCATCGCGTCGGTCTCCTTGTCGGCGTACATCAGGACCGTGCCGTCGACGTTTCGAGCGGCGCGGCCGATCGTCTGGATCAGCGACGTCTCGCCGCGGAGGAAGCCCTCCTTGTCGGCGTCCAGGATCGCGACGAGTGATACCTCGGGCAGGTCGAGCCCCTCGCGCAGCAGGTTCACGCCGACCAGCACGTCGTACTCGCCGAGCCGCAGGTCGCGGATGATCTGGATGCGCTCGAGCGTGTCGACCTCGGAGTGCAGGTAGCGGACCTTGAAGCCCATCTCCAGCAGGTAGTCCGTCAGGTCCTCGCTCATCTTCTTGGTGAGCGTGGTGACCAGGACGCGCTCGTCGCGATCCACGCGCTTGCGGACCTCGAACATCAGGTAATCGATCTGGTTGCGCGTCTCGCGCACGTCGACCGCCGGGTCGACGATCCCGGTCGGACGGACGATCTGCTCGACCACGCCCTGCGAATGCGAGCGCTCGAACTCGCCCGGCGTCGCCGACACGAACACGATCTGCGGCGTGATCGCCAGGAACTCGTCGAACGTCTGCGGGCGGTTGTCCAAAGCGGACGGCAGGCGGAACCCGTAGTCCACGAGCGTCTGCTTGCGCGAGCGGTCGCCCTCGTACATGCCGCCGAGCTGCGGCACCGTCTGGTGCGACTCGTCCAGGAAGCAGACGAAGT
>VAYD01000394.1:4006-4203 GCA_005883905.1 Actinomycetota bacterium | reverse complement strand
CCTCCTCGCCCGGCAGCACCGTCGGCGGCGACGGCAGGCCGAGGCGCTCGAGCAGCAGGTGCGTCTCGTACTTGTCGTAGGTCGCCGAGGCGATCTCGGGGTCGGGCACGAGCGCCTGCGGCAGCCGGCCGTCCGCGCGCGCCTGCGCGAGCACCTCGATGTCGAGGTCGGTGAGCGGGACGATCGCGCCGACGTCG
>VAYD01000394.1:0-3988 GCA_005883905.1 Actinomycetota bacterium | reverse complement strand
GGTCGCCGCGTACTGCGCGGGCGAGATCGGGTTGGGGTCACACGCGACGACCGTCGCGTGCTGCGCGAACGAGGCGACGATGTCGTAGCGCTTGCCGGTGCCGGTGAGCAGGACTGCCGATGCCACGGCGGCGCACCCTAGCGTCGCGCTGGTAAGTTAGTCAGCTCACTCGCTTACCATCCGCCTCATGGAGGTCGTCGCATGGTCGCAACGGTCACACCGGTTCCCCTGCTCGAGACGAAGCGTGGAAGGCAGACGCTGGCGCTGCTCTGCGCCGTCGCGTTCCTGGACTTCGCCGACGCGTCGATCGTCAACGTGGCGCTGCCATCCATCCGCGCGGACCTCGGGTTCTCCGTCCAGAGCCTGCAGTGGGTCCTGAGCGGATACCTGCTCACGTACGGCGGCCTGATGCTGCTCGGCGGCCGCGCGGCGGACCTGTTCGGCCGCCGTCGCGTGCTCGTGGCCGGCACCGCGGTCTTCGCCGCCGCGTCGTTGTCGGCGGGTCTCTCGCCCGACGACGGCCTGCTCGTAGCGTCGCGCCTCGTCCAGGGCTGTGGCGCGGCGATGATGATCCCATCGGCCCTCTCGATCCTGACGACGACGTTCAGCGATCCCGTCGACCGCAATAAGGCGCTCGGAACCTGGGGCGCTGTGGCCGGCCTCGCATCCGCCGTCGGCGTCTTCCTCGGCGGGGTGCTGACCGACGCGCTGGACTGGCGCTGGGTGTTCTTCGTGAACCTCCCGGTCTCCCTCGTCGTCCTGCGCGCGATCTACCGGCTCATTCCAGCGGACGGCCCGCGGCGCCGGGACGCCGGCGTCGACGTGGGTGGCGCACTGCTCGTGACGACCGGGATGCTGCTGCTCGTCTACACGATCATCAAGGCGCCCGACGTCGGCTGGAGTGCCGCGAAGACGGTCGGCGGTCTCGCGGGCGCTGCGGCGATCCTCGGCTTGTTCGCGGTGTACGAACTGCGCCAGCGCGATCCGCTGTTCCCGTTCTCGATCCTGAAGATCAAGGGGCTCGCGGCGGCCGATGTGACGCAGGTCGTCGCGATGGCCGGCTTCTACTCGGTGTTCTTCTTCATCACGCTCTACATGCAGAACGTCCTCGAGTTCTCGCAGATCGGTGCCGGCGCGGCTTACCTGCCGACGACGTTCGGGGTGGCGATCTCCGCCGGCATCGCGACACAGGTCATGGGCAGGACGGGCACGCGTCCCGTGATCGTCGTCGGCGCGACGCTCGGCGCCGGCGCCATCTTCTGGCTCTCGCGGATCCCCGTCGACGGCTCGTATGCGACCGATCTGCTCCCGCCGCTCGTGATCCTGGCTCTCGGGCTCGGCGCGGTGTTCGTCGGCGTCACGACCGCCGCGCAAGCCGGCGTCCCGGCCGACAAGGCCGGGCCTCGCGGCGGCGATGATCAACTCGTCGACGTGGCTCGGCGGCGCGCTCGGCATCGCGATCTTCTCCGCGATCGCGACCTCACGAGCACGCGACCTGCTTGCCGATCATGCGACGCCGGCCGAGGCGCTGACCTCTGGATTCCAGCGAGCGCTGCTCGCAGCAGCGATCTTCCTCGCCGCTGCTGCTGTCATCGCGCTGCGCGCGACGAATACGCGCGGCGAGCAGGAAGCTACGCGAGACTGTCCACCCAGCGCTCGAGCCGCCGAATCTGCTGCTTGAGCAGGCGGTCGTCGCCGAACGTGTTCGCCAGCAGCACGGCGCCCTGGATGCCCGAGAGGAACGTCTCGGCGAGCATCCGCGCGTCGCGCTGCTCGAGCTGGCGGAACTGGCCCTCGACCCAATCGAGGATGACGCCCAGCGGACGGGCGACGTCGGCCCGGAGCTCTGCGTCCTGCTTGTTGAGCTCGTACGCCAGGCCCCCGAGCGGACACCCGTGCTCGACGATCATCGGGGCGTTGCGCGTCCACGACTCCGCGAGGCCCTTGAGCCTGGCCTGCGGGGTAGAGCGCCCCTCGAGCCGGCCGAGCAGCGCCTGGACCTGGTCGACGCGCGCGTCGATCACGGCGTGCACCAGCTCATCGCGGGTCTTGAAGTAGTAGTAGACGTTGCCCGGCGGGACGTCGGCGGCCTGCGCGATCTGCGCGAGCGTCGTGCCCTGAACGCCTTGGCGGTGGAGCAGCTCACCGGCGCTGGCGATCAGCCGCTCGCGCTTGCCTGGACGCGTCTGAACGGTCGAGTTAGGCATCTGACTCAACCGTTCACGATATCGCGCCGCCCACGCGCGACTCTAGGACACCGGGTCCTTCCAGCCTCCGGTCCCGCCTTTGTAGAGGCCGTGCCCGCTGAGGACCATGCGGGCGGTCCGCAGCAGGATCTGGAAGTCCAGGCGCCAGCTGCGGTGCTCGATGTACCAGAGGTCGAGCTCGATGCGGTCGGGCCACGGCAGCGCGGCGCGACCGTTGACCTGCGCCCAGCCGGTGAGCCCGGGCTTGACGGTCAGGCGCCCGCGCTGGCGGTCGGTGTACTGCGCGACCTGGACCGGGATCGTCGGCCGCGGGCCGATGACGGCCATGTCGCCGCGCAGCACATTGATCAGGTTCGGTATCTCGTCGAGCGACGTGCGCCGCAGGAAGCCCCCCACTCGCGTGATCCGCGCGTCGCCCTCGTCGATCGCCATCCCGGCGCCGAGGTGCTCGGCGCCCGTGACCATCGTGCGCAGCTTGAGGACGTCGAACTCCTCGCCGTCGAGCCCGACGCGGCGCTGGCGGTAGATCGGGCTGCCCCGCGACTCGAGCCGGATCGCGATCATCGAGGCCAGCAGCACCGGGCTGAAGAACAGCAGCGCGATGCCGGCCACCACGATGTCGAACGCCCGCCTCACCGCGTGCCCTCGGCGGGCGCCCACCCGGCCGGCGTGCCGTGGCGCGCCCAGTCCCAGAGCCCGCATGCGATCGAGGCCGTCGTCGACACGTAGTAGCGCGCGACCAGGAACGGGCGGATGCCGCCGACGAGCGCAGCCAGCAGCAGCGCGCACTGCAGCGCGAACGCGGCCGCATAGGCCCAGCCCTCGCCGAGCAGCGCCGCGTTCGCGGCGAACGCGACGAGGTGCAGGAACGGCGACGCATAGCGCAGCGCGCGGTGGCTGGCGATCATCAGCGCGTACAGCGGCGGATATCCGCTCGGCGACAGCAGGCCGCCGCGCAGGACGATCGGCCAGGCGTGGCTCATCATCCGCCGCTTGCGGGCGAACTCGCCCTCGATGCTCGGGACCATCTTCTCGGTCGCGCGCGCGCCCTGCGCGTAGACCGCGCGACGCCCGCGCTTGACCATGTTGAACGGGAAGCTGAGGTCGTGGCCCATCACCGGGTCGACGACCAGGTAGTCCTCGCGCCGCGTCGCGTAGATGGCGCCGTTGCCGCCGGTGACACTCGCGAGTCCCGACTCCAGCGAACGCAGCCACATCTCGTAGCGCCAGTACAGGCCCTCCTGGTTGGTGCCCGCGTCGTTGACGAACTGGACCTGACCGCAGACGTAGCCGACCGCCGGATCGGCGAACGGCTCGACGAGGCGCGCCAGCGCGTCGCGCTCCCAGATCGCGTTGGCGTCGGAGAACGCGACGATGTCGCTACGCGAGCGGCGCACCGCCGCGTCCTGGGCGCGGATCTTGCCGCCGTGCGGCAGCTCCAGGACGACGTCCGCGCCGGCCTCGCGCGCCCGCTGGGGCGTCGCGTCCGGCGAGCCGTCGCACGCGACCACGATCTCGAGCTGCTCGCGCGGGTACTCGAGCGCCCGGGCGTTGGCGACCTTGTCGGCGATCACCGCCTCCTCGGCGTAGGCCGGGACGATCAGCGAGACGGTCGGCGGCTCGGCGGCCCGCGGCGGCTCGGCAGGCGCGCGGCCGCGCAGCCGCGCGAGCGCGGCGAGCAGCACCCCGTATCCGGCCTGGGTGTAGACGAGCAGGCCGGCGCTGAGCCAGAACGCGAGCTTCATCGAGCGCTGAACGCTATGCGAGCCAGACGCGGAGCT
>VAYD01000393.1:3644-4097 GCA_005883905.1 Actinomycetota bacterium | reverse complement strand
AGCTGCGCGTGTTCAACCACCTGCAGTCGCGCCATCCGGGCAAGCGCCTGATCGGGCCCAACTGCCCGGGCGTGCTGTCACCGGGCAAGGCGAACGTCGGGATCATCCCGGCCGCGTTCTTCTCGGAGGGCAACGTCGGCGTCGTGTCGCGATCGGGCACGCTGACCTACCAGATCGGGAACGAGCTGGCGCAGCGCGGCTTCGGCAACTCGTCGATCGTCGGGATCGGCGGCGACCCGGTGCCGGGCTCGTCGTTCATCGACATCATCGAGCTCTTCCAGGCCGACCGGGAAACCGAGCTGATCGTGATGAGCGGCGAGATCGGTGGCTCGGCCGAGGAGGAGGCCGCGGAGTACATCGCGGCGAACGTGACCAAACCGGTCGTCGGCTACATCGCCGGCGTGACGGCGCCTCCCGGCAAGACGATGGGCCACGCGGGCGCCATCGTGTCGG
>VAYD01000393.1:2785-3602 GCA_005883905.1 Actinomycetota bacterium | reverse complement strand
CGTTGCCGAGATTGCAGTCGAGATCCTCGGCGGCTAGTACTGTCGGCCGCGATGAGCGGCGGTGACGTGCAGGACACGCTGAACGAGCTCGAGCGCAAGCTGCGCGAGCTGCAGGCCGAGCTGACCCATCCCGGCGCGTCGGAGCCGCCCGCGGCGCATGCGGGCCCGCCGATGCCGCCCTACCGCGCGCCGGCGCCGCAGGCTCCACCGTCTCCGCCACCGGCGGCGCCGCCCCCGGCCGGCGGTCTCCAGGACCAGCTCGACGAGCTGCTGCGCTTCCGCGACCAGCTGAGCGCTGCGGCGACCAAGCTCGTCGAGGACTACTCGCGCATCCTCGAACAGCTCAGCCGGGTGACCGAGGACGTGCCGGCGCCGCCGCCGCCGCTCACGCCCGCCGCCGGCCACGCGACGTTCCCGGTCCCGCCACCGGCCGCGCCGTCGGCGGAGAGCACGCTCTTCAGCGGCCACGTCGCGATCCACGCGGGCCCGTTCGAGGACATCGCCGCGCTGGCGAGGTTCGAGGAGGCGCTGCGCTCGGTGCCGCATGCCGAGGAGGTCGCGGTGCGCAAGCTCAAGGAGCACCGCGCGGTGGTCGACCTGCATCTCCCCGCCGAGGTGCCACTCGTGTTCGAGCTGCGGCGCGCCAGCGACCAGACCTTCGACGTCGACCACGCGGAAGCGGGCCGCCTGGACCTGACGATCCATGTGGGCGAGCTGCCGTTCCCCGTGCGGCCCTGACGCGTACCCTGTGTCGGGATGCCCGACACGATCTCCTTCGCCCGCGGGGCGCCCTCACTCGACATCATCGACGTCGAAG
>VAYD01000393.1:0-2768 GCA_005883905.1 Actinomycetota bacterium | reverse complement strand
CGCCGAACGCCACGACGTCGACCCTTCGCAGGTGCTCGTCACGAACGGCTCGATGCAGGCGGATGCGTTCCTGTTCGACCAGCTCGTCGCCGACGGCGACGCGGTCATCGTCGAGCGCCCGACCTACGACCGCACGCTGCTGTCGCTGCGCGGCCGGGGCGCAGACGTGCGCGCGGTGGAGCTCGAGCCGGACGGCATCGACGTCAGCGGGCTGGCGAACCTGCTCGCCGACGGCCTGAGCCCGAAGCTCGCCCACATCATCCCCAACTTCCAGAACCCGGCCGGCTACACGCTGAGCCGCGACAAGCGCGACGCGCTGCTGGACCTCGCCCGCGACCACGACTTCGTGATCTTCGAGGACGACCCGTACGTCGCGCTGCGCTTCAGCGGCGAGACGCTGCCGACGATGCTGTCGCTCGACCGCGACGAGAAAGTCGTCTACGCCTCGTCGTTCTCAAAGACGGTCTGTCCCGGCATCCGCGTGGGATACCTCGTCGGGCCGGCGGAGCTGATCGCCGCGATCGCCAAGCGCGCGACGAACACGTACATCTCGCCGAACATGGTCGCCCAGTCGATCGTGCACGAGTTCTGCGTGTCGGGCGCGATCGAGCGCTCGATCGAGACCGTGAAGGCGGCGCTGGCTGAGCGGGTCGAGGCGCTCTCGGATGCGTTGACCCGACACCTGCCGGAGGCGCGCTTCACCCCGCCGCAGGGCGGCTACTTCATGTGGGTCACGCTCCCCGAGGGCAGCGACGTCGACGCGATCTTCAGCGCCGCGCAGGACCGCGGCGTGGCGATCGTCAAGGGCACGGACTTCCTCCTCGAGGGCGGCCGGAACACGCTGCGCCTGGCGTACTCGGGCGTCACGGTCGACCAGATCGACGAGGGCGTCCGGCGGCTTGCCGACGCGGTGCACGCGGTGGCCGGAGAGCCTGCGCCCGCCTAGCGCCCGTAGCGGTCGCGCGCCAGGACGAGCTGCTCAGGGAGCGTGACGCGCGGCGGCGGGGCCGGGTCCGCGAGGACTGAGACGGTCTCCGCCACGCTGCGGGTGACCGTGACGCGCGTGCCGTCGCCACCCGCGATCGTGACGTCGTGGTCGTCGGACGCGGCGAGCGTGCCGTCCATCCCGGGCTCCATCCCGGAGGCCTTCAGCTCGTGCAGCAGGTCCTCGGCCTCGTTCTCGAAGCGCAGGACGGTCACCGACGCGCCCACTTCGACATCGGCCAGCGGCGCGCCCTCGATGCGCGTTCCCGCGTTGATCGGGTGTCCGTGCGGACACGTCTTGGCGTCGCCGATCGCCGCGAGCATGCGCTGCTCGAGCACCGGCGACATCGCGTGCTCGAGGCGCTCGGCCTCCTCGTGGACCTCGTCCCACGGGATCCCGAGCACATCGGTCAGGAACCGCTCGATCAACCTATGGCGGCGGACGATCGCCTCGGCGTGCTCGCGGCCGGAATCGGTGAACGAGATCGCCTTGTCAGACGCGCGCGTGATGTGCCCGTCGCGCTCGAGGCGGCCGATCATCTCGTGCACCGTCGGCGCCGAGAGCTGCATCGCGCGCGCCACGTTGGCGCCGGTCATCGGCAGCCGCGCCTCGTAGAGCCAGTACAAGGTCTGGAGGTACTCCTCCTCGGCGACGGTCACATCGGCCATCGCAGGGGATCGTAGTGTGCGTCCGCGCACGCTCGTGTTTGGGCAGCGCGAAGGTGGGCAGCCTCGCACGAGCGCCGTCTTGGTCACCGCCTGCCCGCGGCGCCTCTATTCCCGCACTTTCCGACCCTGAGAAGGGAGAACGGCTTGCGCCTGGACATCGTCATGCCCGCGCACAACGAGGAGGCCCGGATCGGCCGCACCCTCAGCATCTACCGCGAGGCATGCCCGGACCCCGAGATCCGGTTCCTCGTCGCAATGGACGACTGCCAGGACCGCACCGCCGACATCGTGCGGGCCCACGCCGCCGAGGACGACCGCGTGGAGCTGTTCGAGTACCCGAAGCTCGGCAAGGGGGGCGTCATCGCGGAGACGTTCCGCAAGGCCGACGCCGACCTCGTCGGCTTTGTCGACGCGGACGGCGCGACCCCGCCCGAGGAGCTCATGCGCCTGGCGCAGGCCGCCCAGGAGGCCGACGGCGCGATCGCGACCCGCCGCCACCCGGCCGCGGTCCTGCCGGCGCGCCGGACGCTCGCGCGCCGGCTGACCAGCGCGGGCTTCGCGATCGCCGTGCGCCGGCTGCTCGGCCTGCCCTACCGCGACACGCAGTGCGGGGCGAAGGTCCTGCGCCGCCAGGTGATCGACGACGTGCTGCCGCGGCTGCGCGCCCGCGACCTGCTCTTCGACGTCGACCTGCTCGCGTCGGCCGCCGAGGCCGGCCATCGCATCGTCGAGGTGCCGACGATCTGGATCGACCAGGAGGGCTCACGCGTCAGCGCGGTGGGCGACAGCGGGCGCATGGGCGCGTCGCTCGTGCGCCTATGGGCCCGCCGCCGAGCCCGGGAGGTCATCGGTGCCGACTCCTGACATCGCCCTCATCAGCCCCTACCCCGCCGGCGGCGACCGCCACGGCGGCTTCAGCGGCGTCGCCGGCTACACGGCGCGCCTGGCCGAAGCGCTGAGCGAACGCGGCGCGGACGTGACCGTGATCGCGCCGACCGAGGACGGCGCCGAGGCGCGCGAGCGCCATGGCGACGTGGCGGTCGAGCGGCGCTTCGACCCGGGCGCAGCCGCGCTGCCGCGAGCCGCCCAGGCGGCGCACGCCACCGGAGCGCCCG
>VAYD01000392.1 GCA_005883905.1 Actinomycetota bacterium | reverse complement strand
CCTACCACCAGTCGGTCCTCCATCACGCCAGGGGCGTCTACGAGGAGCTGCCCGGCTGGAGCGAGGACATCGGCGAGGCCCGCACGGAGTCCGATCTGCCGCAGGCCGCGCGCGACTACCTGCGCTTCATCGAGGAGCAGATCGGCGTGCCGGTCTCGCTCGTCGGCGTGGGCCCGGGGCGCGAGCAGGTCGTCTGGTCCGACGACGCGGCTACAGGACCTCTGCCTCTCCCCGCCTCAGCAGCCGCAGCCCCAGCGCAAGGCCGCTGAGCATCAGCATCGCCGTGAGCGTGATCTGCACGCTCACGATCCCGCGCTCGGACCAGTAGACGTCGTCGAGCTCGAGCAGCAGCGCCGACTCGTCGAGCGTCAGCGCCACGCCGGCGCCGAACGGCAGCGCCAGCCACGCGTCGAGCGCGTCGTTCTTCGACGCGACCGAGATCCCGTCGGTGAGGAAGGCCATGACGATCCCGGGGATGAAGTGGTGGACGTGGCGGTTGCGCACCTTGAGGTTGCGAAACGGCCCGAGCGCGCCGCGCCGGCGGATGGACCAGGTGGACAGGCGCGCGATCCCGAACGTGAGGCTGAACGCGGCGAGCAGGTTGAACAGCGCGTTCTCGCGGGCCGTGCCTGAGCGGTAGCCGGCTGCCACGATGTCGACCGCTTCACGCAGGGTCTCCGCGGGCTGTTCCTCGGGATGGCGGGCGCGCAGCCGGTGCCACTCCGCGGCGGCCACGCCGGCGGTGGCCGCGACGGCGGCAGCGGTGAGCGCCTGCGTCCCTCGCTCGGCGCGCAGGTGACGCCGGCGTCTCAGGACCATCGCTCGAGCAGCTGCTCCTCGGGGACCTGGCGCACGACGCGGGCCGGGACCCCCATGACGAAGCCCCGCGGCGGCACGTCGTTGGTGACCACGGCGCCGGCGGCGACGAACGCCTCCTCGCCGACCTCGACGCCGGGCACGAGCACCGCGCCGCCGCCGATCCGGCACGCGCGCCTCAGCGTCGCGCCGACCATCGGCTCGCTCGCCGGCCGCCGGGCCATCGTGTTGTCGTTGGTCGTCATCGCGCACGGGCCGACGAACACGTCGTCCTCGATCCGCGAGAACGCCGTGATGTAGACCTGCGTCTGGATCCGGACGCGATCGCCGATCATGACGTCGCAGTCGACGGTTGCCGCGCGGCCGATCACGCAGCCCTCGCCGATCACGCTGCGTTCGCGCACGAAGGCCTGATCGCCGACGATCGTGCCGCGGCCGATGTGCGCGCCGGCGA
>VAYD01000391.1:517-3106 GCA_005883905.1 Actinomycetota bacterium | reverse complement strand
CCATCAGGTCGTGTCGGCGGCGTGCTCGAGCTGCGCCTTCACGTCCCCGGTGACCGGGTCCGCGTGGCCGGCCCAGGCGGCTGCGGGCTCGAGCGCGGCGATCTTGCGGATCGACGCCTTCGCCTGCTCGCGGTCCTGGTTGAACGCGCGGTGCGGAACGCGCGCCGGGCCGTGGCGGCCGGTGTTGATGTCCAGCGTGTAGAAGCAGTCGCTGACCAGCGCCAGCCGATCCGACGCGCGCCACAGGGCGATCTGGCCGGGCGCATGGCCCGGGATGTGCACGACGTCGAAGCCGGCGACATCGTCGCCCTCGGCGACCGTCCCGGCGATCTGCACCGGGCCGCCGTCCCACATCTTCAACAGCCTCGGCATCACCGTGCGCGTCGGCTGGCGCAGCTTCGACCAGTCGATGTAGTGCTCGCCGCCGTCGGTCTCCGCGTCGGCCTTCCCGTCGGCGTGGCAGTACACGGGGACACCGAGCCCCGGAGCGATCCCGCGGTGGTCGGGGTGCTCGTGGCCGAGCACGAGCCGCGTGATGCCGCCGAGCCGGGCGCCCGCCGCGGCGACGGCCTTCGTCATCGCCTTGATGCCGCCGTCGAAGACCAGCACGCCGTCGCCGTCGCGCAGGAGGTAGACGTTCATCGCGCGCTGCGGGAAGCCGCCGCGGATGATCCAGACGCCGTCGGCGATCTCCTCCGGCGCCGCGGCGCCGAGCTTGGTCCCCACGCGCGACGCGCGGTTGAACAGCTTGAACGCGCGCGCCTCGGCCGGCGAGCCCTCGGCGGGCATCATCCCGATCTGGCGGGCGAACGCCATCGAGTCGCTGAACGCGTCGTTGGCGACGATCAGGTCGTCCTCGATCTGCAGGACGTCGCAGCCCTCCAGCTCCAGGCGCGCCCCGTTGGGCTCGAGCCCGTTGAACGGCGTCTCGCCGCAGAACGTGCCGGTGGCGCGCCAGCGCACGGCGGCGCGGCCCTTGTCGACGACCATGTCCTGCACCTGCAGGTCGAGGTCCGGCACGGCGCCGAACAGCGCGGTGAAGAAGCCGCGCACGCCATCGGGCGCCGTCGTGTCGACCTGGCCGCGGATGAACTCGCGCCCACCGGGCTTCCAGAACCCGACCATCGCGTCGACGTCGCGCTCGGCGATCGCGTCGAAGTAGGCCTTGGCCACTGATCGGGTGCTCATGAAGCGAGCCTATATAGGTTGGTGGTATGTCCACCCGCAAGCGCGAGCTCGGGCGCGGGGAGCGCGTCGTCCCGGGCGTGTGGCGGCTGCGCCTGCCGCTGCCCTGGCCCGGCGTGCCGCACTGCAACGCCTGGGCGGTCGCCGCGGGCGACGGCATCGTCCTGTTCGACACGGGCATGCACGAGCCGGGTTCGCTCGCCCACCTCGAGCGGGCGCTCGCGCAGGTGAACCTGAGCCTCGACAACGTCCGCCTGCTCGTCTGCACCCACGCGCACTCCGACCACTACGGACAGGCGGCGGACATCGTCGACCGCGCCGGCTGCGAGCTGTGGATGCACCCCAACCACGAGCACATGACGCGCGCGGCCCAGGACCCGGACGCCGCGCTGGAGCGCCGCATCGAGATCGCGCGCCAGTCGGGCGTGCCGGAGGAGCCGCTGCGCGCGTATGCGGAGGCGCGCCGCGGCCAGGGGTTCGGCATCAGCCGCATCATCGAGCCCGACCGGCCGCTGCTGCCGGACGTGACCATCGAGACCGACCTCGGCACCTGGCAGGTCGACGAGACGCCCGGCCACGCGCCCTCGCACGTGTGCATGTTCCAGCCCGAGCACCGGATGCTGATCTCCGGCGACCACCTGCTCGGCCGCGTGTCGCTGTACTACGACTACGGCTACACGCCGGACCCGGCGGGGGAGTACCTCGAGTCGCTCGACGTGGTCGACCGCCTCGACAGCAACCTCTGCCTGGCCGGCCACGCGCGGCCGTTCCGCGACGTCTCGAAGAAGATCGAGGCCACCCGCGGGACGGTGCTCGAGCGGATCGAGCGCGTGCGCGCCTGCCTCGACGGCGTGCCGAAGACCCCGTTCGAGATCGTGCCGCAGTTCCTGGAAGACCCGGACCCCAGCCCGTTGCTGCTCAACTGGGGCCTGACCGAGGTGCTCGTCTACCTGAACCACCTCGAGAAGCGCGACCACGCGCAGCGCCACGCGGGCGACGTGGCGACCTGGACGCTCTAGACCGGCGAGGCGAGGGCCGGCAGACCCCAGCTGCGCAGCGCCGCCAGGATGGCGCGCGTCGCCGGGGAGCGGTTCAGCGTGTAGAAGTGGATTCCGGGCGCGCCCTTGGCGATCAGCTCGATGCACTGCAGCGTCGCGTAGGCGACACCGAGGTCGCTCACCGCACCCAGGTCGTCCTTGCGCTCGTCGAGCTCGCGCTCGAAGCGGTCCGGGAAGCGCGACTTGCAGAGCTCGGCGATCCGCTTGATCTGCGTGTAGTTCGTCACCGGCCAGATGCCCGGGATGATCGGCACGTCGATGCCGACGGCCCGTGCCTCGTCGACGAAGTTGAAGTAGTCGCGATTGTCGAAGAAGAGCTGGGTGATGAGGAAGCTCGCGCCCGCGT
>VAYD01000391.1:0-463 GCA_005883905.1 Actinomycetota bacterium | reverse complement strand
GCAGTCCCTCCTCGTGGGCGATCCACTCCGTCTCACCCGCCGGGGGGTCGCCGCGCAGCGCGAGCACGTTGTCGATGCCGGCCTCGGCGATCTCGTCGAGCTGGCGACGCAGCCCGTCCACCGACTGGCCCACCAGCGAGAAGTGCGCCATCGCCTCGATCCCGTAGTCCTGCTTGATCGACTTGACGATCTCGACGGTCTTCTCGCGCGTCGAGCCGCCCGCCCCGTACGTCACCGAGACGTACGCGGGCTGGTCGTCCTTCAGGTCGTCCAACGCCGCGCGCAGGTTGGCTTCGCCCTCGGGAGTCTTCGGTGGGAAGAACTCGAAGGAGAAAACCGGCTGACGCTCACCTAGGAGCTGTTCGATCCGCATCGCCGTCAGAGTCAAGCAACTCGATGTCGAGGCCGACCGCGACCTGGCGCTTGCCGTGCAGGTTGTAGTGGACGTCGACGGAGTCGTTCT
>VAYD01000390.1 GCA_005883905.1 Actinomycetota bacterium | reverse complement strand
GACGGCCAGGGAGGCGGCGACGGCGAACCCGGCAAAGATGCGCTTCTCCAGCGCAGCCACGCCGCGGCTGAACACCTGGCGCACCCAGTCGAGCGCGATCGCGCCAGGCAGGATGCCGACCCCGACGCCGAGCGCCAGGAAGGCGACCAGCAGCCCGCGCACGTAGTCGCTGGGCACGATCGCCCGGTTCTGGATCTCCGCGTAGCTGCCCAGGAGCGAAGTGACGCGCGCATGCAGGCCGCCGCTGAGCACGAGGTGGGCGAGGTAGAGGACCGCGAACACACACGCAACGGCAGACAGCGGGTACAGCCGGGCGACGCGCCGCCCGAACAGCAGCCGGCGCGGGCCGGTCAGCCCCACCACCGCGATGCACAGCCAGTAGGCGAGCAGGAGCGGCGCAAGCTGGACGCGGCCGACCAGCGCCAGGCCGATGAACGCCAGCGCCAATGCATCGCGCCATGGGGCCGGCTGCCAAAGCGCCATGAGGACTGCCCAGGCGGCCCAGACGAATGCCGGATAAGCGAGGTTCTCGGTGTACAGCACCGACGCGATCGCCAGCCACGGGACCGTCACCGCCAGCGCCCCGGCGACGCTCGCGAGCAGGCGCGAGGTGCCGAGCCGCCGCGCGATCATGCCGACGGGGAAGAAGACGGTCAGCCACAGCACGACGTTGACGATGTGCGAGAGCTGGACGGCCGGGTAGCCGTCGAACGCGCGGAACAGCGGCGAGATCAGCAGCGAGTACGCGCGCGACGTGCCGCGCGCGTTGATGTCGTGCAGCAGCGAGTGCGGCAGGTCGCTCGTGTAGTGCATCGCCGACTGCTTGATGACGGTCTCGTCCAGCGCCCACACGTTGACGCGCGCGACGATCACGGCAACCCCGATCAGCGCCAGCACCACGAGGGCGAGCAGCGCGGCGGGTGCGCGCTCGCCGCGCAGGCGGCCGGCAGTCATCGCGCGTTGCGCTGGTACTCGCGTAGCAGGCTGTCCGCGTCGCGGAAGCCTGGGATCTCGCGCAGGCGCTTGACCGCCTCGGCGTAGCGCTGCGCGGCCGCAGCGCGAACTGCCTCGTCGTAGATCCCCTCCTTCCGGTTTTGCTCGGCCAGCAGTCCTTCGAGCTGCTTGACGATCAGGTGGGCGCGGACGTCCTCGGTAAAGGCGGGCAGCTTGCCGTGGCTGAGCCCTTCGGCACGAAACAGGAGCTGTTGCGCGGTGCCGATGTCCCCCTGGTCCAGCGCCGCGTCCGCTTGGCGCACGAGCGCCGATGCCTGCGTCATGTTCGCGTCGTCGGTGCGGTTGTGGCGGATGATCAGGCACAGCACGCCGCCGATCACGATCAGCAGCGGCGCCGCGACGGCGAGGCCCGTAAGCCGCCCGCGCGGGAGCCAGGCGGGCAGCGACCGGTCGAGGCGGTGCCACCAGAAGACCAGCAGCGCGACCGCCACGCAGCCGAGCGCGAGCAGAACCGCGCCATAGGCCCAGTAGGCCACGAGGCCGGCAATCACGAGCACCGCGGTCAGCGCGCCCGCTCCCTCGATCGCGAGCCGGTTGCCGTACTGAAGCTGCACCTGCGAGCCGGGGTCGGCGCGCGTCAGCGACGGCCGGACGCGGACGCCGTTCATCCGCAGGAACGCCTGGGCGAACTCCGCGTCGTCGCCGGCCTCTGCGCTGCCGGCGCCGCGGAACTCGTCCACCAGTCCGTCGCGGGAACGCGCGATCCCAGCGCCCGCCGACCTTCGTATCTCCTGTTGCAGCGCTCGGATCCGGCCTCGCGCAGAGGCGTCCGTCATCGGTCGTCGCGCCGCAGCCCGAGAATGCTGAGCAAGAAGGACGAGAAGAAGATCTGCAGCCCGACGATCAGGAGCGTGGCGGCCGCGATCGCGAGGCGCTGCTCGGACAGGGCAGCGAAGTCGCGCGAGAACCACTCGACGACGATGACCGCGCCGAGGCCGAAGCCGCCGAGCGCCAGCCCGCCGCCGAGCAGCAGGCCGTGCTCCAGCTTGAAGCGGGCGCGCATGCGGTCGAACCACGGGTCGCGCTCGCCCATGAAGTACTTGCCGTAGGCGTGGGCACACAACCCGAGCGCCACGACCTGGACACCGATGATCGTCAGGAGGGCGCCCGCGATCTCCGTGTGCAGGTCCCAGGAACGGCCGAAGATGTGGATCTGCCACAGCACCAAGAGGCTGATCAGCGCGCCCAGGCCCGCCATGATCGCGCCCGGCAGGATGAACAGGTGCGTCGGCGAGTGGACCAGCAGGAAGCGCAGGTGGCGCCAGCCGTCGCGCCACGACGACAGCTTGGACTCGCCGCCGCGCGGGTGGTACTCGATCGGGAACTCGGCGATCCGCAGCTTCTCCTTCGACGCCCGGATCACCATCTCGGACGCGAACTCCATCCCGGTGGTGCGCAGGTCCAGCCGCGGCAGGATGTCGCGCCGCAGTGCGCGCATCCCGCAGTGCGCGTCGGAGACGCCGGTGCTGAAGAAGACGTTGAGGATGCCGGTCAGCACCGGGTTGCCGATGTAGCGATGGTGCCACGGCATGGCGCCCGGATGGATGTGCTTCATCCGGTCGCCCATGACGAGCTCGGCGCCGTTGTCGAGCTCCTCGACGAACCGCGGGATCTCCTCGAAGTCGTAGGTCAGATCGGCGTCGCCCATGACGATGTACTCGCCGCGGGCGGCGGCGAAGCCAGCCAGGTACGCGGAGCCGTAGCCGCGGCGCGGCTCGTGCACGACCCGGGCGCCCGCGCCTCGCGCCAGCTCGGCGCTGCGG
>VAYD01000389.1 GCA_005883905.1 Actinomycetota bacterium | reverse complement strand
CACGAGCACTACGACGGCCATTCCTTCGAGCGCACCAGCGGCGTCGACATGCACCACCAGCACGCGCGCTTCGCGTGGAAGTTGGTCGGTCCCGACGGCGCCGTCGCCGTCGAGGGCATCGACGTCGCCGACCTGGCCGAGGACGGCAGGCTGGCGCGCGTCGTCGGGTTCTTCGGCGAGCTTCCCGCGCGCTAGCGTCAAGACCATGAGCTACGTCGCCGCCCGTCCCGCTGTCGGAGCGCTGCTGCGGGACTGGCGGCAGCGTCGCCGCCTGACTCAGATGGACCTTGCCCTCGAGGCCGACGTGTCCGCGCGCCACCTCAGCTTCATCGAGACGGGGCGCTCGACGCCGAGCGCCGACATGGTCAAGCACCTCGCCGAGCAGCTCGACGTGCCGCTGCGCGAGCGCAACGAGCTGCTGCTCGCCGCCGGCTACGCGCCCGCTTACGGGCAGCGCGACCTCGACGAGCCCGAGATGGGGCCCGTGCGCGAGGCGCTCGAGCGCGTGCTCAAGGGCCACGAGCCGTTCCCCGCGGTTGTCGTCGACCGCCACTGGGGGATGGTCGCGGGCAACAACGCGATCCCGCTGCTGACCGCCGGCGTCGCCGAGCACCTGCTCGCGCCGCCGGTGAACGTGCTGCGCCTGACGCTGCATCCCGAGGGCATGGCGCCGCGGATCGCGAACCTGCCCGAGTGGCGCGCGCACCTGCTCGACCGCCTCGGCCGCCAGGCCGTGACGAGCGGCGATCCCGCGCTCGCAGCGCTCCACGAAGAGCTCGCCGCCCTCCCCGGAGGCGAAGGCGGCCACCACGCGCCCGACCTGGCGGCCGGCGAGATCGCCGTGCCGCTGCGGATCCGCCACGGCGACGGCGAGCTGCGCTTCATCAGCACCTACACGACGTTCGGCACCGCGGTCGACGTCACCGTCGCCGAGCTGTCGATCGAGGCGTTCTTCCCCGCCGACGAGGCGACCGCGCAGGCGCTCTACAGCGCCAGCTCGTAGACCCGCAGCCGGACGCCCGCGGCCGGGCTCCAGTCGCGCGCGGGCGCGCGCGCGAAGCCGAGGCGCTCGTAGAGGCGGTGCGCGGCGGTCATGTCCGAGGCGCTCGAGAGGACGACCCGCGACCGGCCCGCGGTGGCGATCTCGTGAACGCACGCGCGCACGAGCTGCTCGCCGACGCCGTGGCCCTGGGCGGCCGGGTCGACCGCGAGCATCCGGAACTCGCCCTCGTCCGGCGCCGAGATCTCCCGCCACGGCCCGCCGTCGAGGATCAGCGTCACACAGCCGAGGGCGCCGTCGCGGTCGGCTGCGACGAGCACGCGGGCGGTCGCGGCGCGGTCGGCGACATCGCGCAGCTTCGCGGCGTAGCCATCGCTCACCGATCCCAGGGCGCGGTAGGCGCGGACGCACAGCTCGCCCAATTCGGCGTGCTCGGCGAGGAGGGCGTCGCGGATCTCCATGTGTGACGAGTGTCGCAGTTGACTTCTGATTGGCCTATCACTAATAATTGATAGGCCAATCAATCACAACTGCTGGAGCCGCTCCTCATGACCACCGCACGCACGACCTCCCGCTGGACCGTCGTCGCTGTCCTGTGCCTGTCGCTGCTCGCCGTCGTCATCGACACCACGATCGTCAACACGGCGCTTCCAACGCTCGCGCGTGAACTCGATGCGTCGAGCTCGGACCTGCAGTGGATCGTCGACGGGTACACGCTCGCCTTCGCCGGCCTGCTGCTCGTCGCCGGCGCCGCGGGAGACCGCTACGGCCGGCACCGTGCGCGGAGCGCCGGCATGGTCGTCTTCGGGGCGGCGTCGGGTCTCGCCGCGTTGTCGAGCAGCGCAGGCCAGCTGATCGCGGCGCGCGCGCTCATGGGCGCCGGCGCCGCGCTCGTGATGCCGGCGACGCTGTCGATCCTGTCCGACGTCTTCCGTGACGACCCGGTCGGCCGCGCGAAGGCGATCGGGATCTGGTCCGGCGTGTCGGGCCTCGGCGTCGCGATCGGGCCGAGCGCCGGCGGACTGCTGCTCGACCACTTCGCGTGGGGCTCGATCTTCCTGGTGAACCTGCCGGTGGTCGTCCTGGCGCTCGGGCTGGGCCGCCGCTTCGTGCCGGCCAGCCGCGCCGAGCACCCTGCGGGGATGGACCCGGTCGGCGCCGTGCTGAGCATCGCCGGGCTGGTCGCGATCACCTACGCCGTGATCGAGGGACCGGTGAACGGCTGGACCTCGGCGGCAACGCTGATCCCCGGCATCGCCGGCGTGGCGTTGCTCGGCGCGTTCGCGGCGTGGGAGCGCCGCCAACCGCAGCCGATGCTCGACGTGCGCCTATTCGCGAACCTGCGCTTCACGGCCGCGTCGCTCTCGGTCACCACGGTGTTCTTCGCGCTGTTCGGCGCGCTGTTCCTGCTCACGCAGATCCTGCAGCTCGTGCTCGGCTGGTC
>VAYD01000388.1:4797-5262 GCA_005883905.1 Actinomycetota bacterium | reverse complement strand
ATCACCGGGGGCGTCGGGACCCCGTGGGGGACCGCGATCGACGCCGCCGGCGCGATCTGGTTGGCCGAGCCGGGCTGCGACTTCGCTCCGACCTGCCCGGCGGACGCTCCCCCCGGCCAGATCGGCAAGCTCGATCCGTCGTCCGGGAGGTTCACCCACTACACGTTGCCGGAGATCCCGGGCAACCAGCCGATCTTCCTCGCGCTCGACGGTTTCGGAAACCTCTGGTTCACGACGCCGAACAACAGCATGATCGGCGAATTCAGCCCGGCAACGGAGACCTTCGTCGGCCAGTGGCCGGTCACGCCCGGAAGCGGCCCGTGGGACCTCGCGTTCTCGAACGGGCAGATCTGGTTCACCGAGCACTTCGGGGCTGCGGTGGGTCGGTTCGACCCGGTGACGCATGCTCATCAGGACTTCCCAACGCCAAGCGCGGACTCGAGCCCCTACGGGGTCGCAGCGAGC
>VAYD01000388.1:0-4730 GCA_005883905.1 Actinomycetota bacterium | reverse complement strand
ATCGCGGTGGGTCCCGACGGTCACCCGTGGTGGACCGAAGGATGGTCGGACACGATCGCCACGCTCGACCCCGCCGTTGCGGTTCCGGGAGGCTGCGGACCGCCCTCGGGCGTGTGCAACGGCATTCAGCGGTTCCAGCTGCCATCGTCGAGCACGTGTGGGTCCGGAGCTCATTCCTCCGGGATCGCAGTGGACGGCGCAGTGAACCGAGTCTGGCTCGATGACTCCCTGACCGGTCTGGCCGGGTCGTTCAGTCCACTCACGGATGCGTTCGACATGAGCGCGGTCGGCAACTGCAACGCTCATCCTCATGACGGCCTCGGCCTGGACGCAGCCGGCGACGCCTGGATCAGCGAAGAGTTCGCGAACGCAATCGCGGAGATCATCCCTCCGTCCGCCGGCTCGACGGCCGGGCCTGCGAGCTCGCCTACCTCCGCGTCGCCGATGGTTCCCGCCAACGCCGTCGCGCCCTCGATCCACGGCCACCTGAGGGAGGGCCAGATCCTGATCGCTCGCAAGGGCTCCTGGGCGAACGACCCCGCGGCCTTCACCTACACGTGGCAGCGCTGCAAACCGGCATGTGCGAAGGTCGCCTCCGGCAGGAGCAACTCCTACAAGTTGTCGGCCCGCGACATCGACCGGTCGGTGCGCGTCGTCGTCACCGCCGGCAACGCCGCCGGTACAGCGCAGGCGAAGTCGCGCGCTGCTGGTCCGATCGGGCCGAGCTTGAAGCGCGTCAAGGCGGCCCTCGCCAAGCTGCTCGCCACCAGCACGAAGCGTTCGACGATCGCCCGGCTGCGCGGGCACGGGAGCTGGCGCGGCTCCTTCCGCGCCCCGAGCCGCGGGCGCCTGCGCGTCGCCTTCGCCGCGGGGAGAAGGACCAGGTTGGTCGCCACCTCGCGCCGGCACTTCTCGAAAGCGGGCGGGGGGAGGATCACCGTCCGGTCGAGCCGAAGCGGCAGACGGCTCCTGAAGCGCGCCGCCGAGCTGACGCTCGGTGTGCACGTCGTCTACGTTCCCGCCGGGGGTCGGCCGGTCAGGAGCTTCAAACGGCTCAGGCTCGCCGGGGCAGCTGGGCGCTGAGTCGCAGGAGCAGGGACCCTTCCGCCAGCGCCACCAGGAAGAGCGCGATGGCCGCTCGCACGAGCCGCCCCTGCGACCCGTTCGAGCCCGTCGCGTGCGCGACCAGGCGCCAACTGGGCAGGGGGACTACCCGCCCGGACGGGGCGTCGCGGGAAGGACGGGTCTCAGCATGGTGGTGGCGATGCGGATGCCGCGAGGGCGACCGCGGCCGCTTCGCGGCGGGGCGGCTCGAGCGCGCGACGATGATTGCCGTGTGCGTCGGCGCGATTGGCGACAGCGCGGTGTGGTTCGCGGGGGTGGTTGCGGACGGCGGAGCCCGGTCGACTGTCTTCTGCTTTGGAGCAGGCGACTTGACCGGAGCCGGATCGGGCGCGGCGACGCCCCCGGATGCGAGGTCGGGACCGGGTGCCCCCACACCGCCGGTTGACGACCCGGTGGCTGTGGCCGGCGCGGCGGTCGCCACACACGCAAGCAGCGCCACGATCGCCGCGCAGCTCTTCAGCGCACGATTGGGGGAAGCCGACGCACTGACCATGGTTCAGGAGGTCGCGCCGGACCCGCCTCGCGCCTCAGTTGCGGAATGATGCGCGCGGCCTCCACCGCGATCCGCCAGCTCATCTTCGACGTGCCGTGCTCGCGATCGTGGAAGGTGATCGGAATCTCCTGTACGCGGAACCCGGCGCACAAGGCGCGGTAGGTCAGCTCGACCTGGAATGCGTAACCGGAGGCGCGCAGGCTCTGCAGGTCGATGGCCTCCAGCACGGAGGCCGCGAAGCACTTGAAGCCGCCAGTCAGGTCCCTCACCTCGAGCCCAAGCACCCTCCGTGCGTACCAGCAGCCGCCCCGGCTCGTGAGCCGGCGTGGGATGCTCCACGCCGTGATCCGGCCGCCCTCGACATAGCGCGAACCGAGCGCAAGGTCGGCATCCCCGTCGCGTACGGCCGCCAGCAGGCGCGCCAGGTCGCGCGGGTCGTGTGAGCCGTCGGCGTCGATCTCCAAGACGTACCCGGCACCGTGCGCCAGCGCGTGGCGGAAACCGGCGATGTAGGCAGGCCCGAGCCCCTCGCGCTCGGTGCGGTGCAGTACCTCGATCGCCGTCTGGTCGGCGGCCATTCGGTCAGCGATCTGTCCTGTCCCGTCAGGGGAGTCGTCGTCGACGATCAGGACTCGGAATCCCGAAGGCGCCGCCTGCCGGAGGACTGCCACGATCTCCGACGCAATCCGCTCGACGTTCTCCGCCTCGTTGAACGTCGGGAGGACGACCCACGGCAGCGCGCGGGTCATCGTGCCACCGCCATCGCGGCGGAGGGGACAGACCCGTCCCGCCCCGTGTACCACCTCGCCGCCAGCCGTACCCCCTCGTCGAGCTCCACCCGGGGGCTGTAACCGAGCTCGCGGCGCGCCTTGTCGATCGCGTGCCGGTTGTCGGTTCCGAACAGCTTCACGCCGAGCCGCGTCACGATGGGCTGACGCTGGGAGCGTCGCAGGCTTGCAAGGGACGGTAGGGCACGTGCCGGCGCGGTGGACCGGCGCCGACCTCGCGCGCGACCGCACGCAGGAGCTGCTCCTGGGTGAGCGGGCGGTCGTTCGTGATGTTGTACGCCTGGCCGATGGCGCGCTCGTTGTCCAGTGCCAGCAGCAGTCCCTGGACGACGTCTGTGACGTAGACGAACGGCAGCGCGTTGTCGCCCCGCCCGACGATCACGCCCTTGCCCGCGCGCAGCCGATCCGCGATGCGGCCGAAATGCAGGCGGTCGCCCGCTCCGAAGAAGGTCCCCGGGCGGATGATCGTCGCGAGCAGGCCGTCCTCGCGGATCATGCGCTGGACCGCCAGGTCTCCCGCGGCCTTGGTCAGCGCGTAGGGCTCGGGGAACGGCGCGAGCGGAACGTCCTCGCGAGCCGGCGCGCCCAGATCCATCCCATAGACCGTCCACGAGCTGATGTGCACGACCCGGGCCCCTTCGACCAATGCCGCCCGGCAGACGTTCTCAGTGCCGGTGACGTTGACGGACTCGTACTCCGCCAGCGGTCGCCAGACGCCCATCATGCCGGCGAGATGCAGCACGGCATCTACGCCGCTCATCGCCTCCGCCATCTGCTCCGGCCGGCGGATGTCGCCGCGGTGGATCGCGACGCCTCGTTCCTCGAGCGCGGACGCGTCCTCATCTTCAAGCACCAGGACGCGCACGTTGTCGCCGCGCTCGTCGAGGGCCGAGACGGCGTGCCGCCCCAGCAGGCCGTTACCACCGGTGATCAGTACTTCCATGTCGCTGTTTCCTCCTCGAGGACCGGGGACCAGTGACGCCGCCTGTACGCGAAATCGGCAGTGCGCGGCAGCAGCTGTTCGAGCCAGGCGATCGCGTAGTGCTTGCCGGGAATGACCGCCTCTCGACGCGGACGGACGACGAGCTCCGCGATCGCCCTGGCAACGATCTCGGGCTCCGGCAGGCGCGCCTGGACGTGCGCGGTCATCGCTGTCCGCACGTTGCCCGGCGACACGAGCGAGACAGACACGCCGGTGCCTCTGAGCTGGCGACGCAGCGCGAGCGAGAAGCCGCGCAGGCCGTACTTGCTCGCGGAGTACAGCGGCTCCATCGCGACGCGTCCCGAGAGCGATCCGACCGAGATGATCGCTCCGTGGTCACGTTCGAGCATGCCCGGCAGCAGCGTGCGGGTGAGCAGCATCGCGCCGAGCAGGTTCACTTCGAGCAGGCCGATCAGCTCGGCCGGCGGGGTCGATGCGAGCGGGCGCGACCAACCGGCGCCGGCGTTGTTGACCAGGATGTCGACGCGGCCGAAGGCCGCTGTGGCGTGCTCGGCCAGGTGCGCCAGCTGCGTTCGATCGGCAACGTCCGTTGGGATCGCCAGTGCGTTGCCACCCGCCGCGCGCACTGCCTGCGCCTGCGCCTCGAGCAGGTCAGCGCGCCGGGCCGCCAGGACGACCGCCGCGCCACGCGCTGCCAGCTCCCGCGCCGTAGCCGCGCCGATCCCGGAGCTGGCGCCGGTGACGACCGCCACCTCGCCGCGGAGATCCACTAGATCACGGCTCCCTCCGAGCGCAGCGCGATCGGCGGCTGCGCTGTGCGTTCATCGTCGGCTGCCAGGTACCAGCGCGCAGTGATCCGTACGCCCTCGGCGAGATCCACGCGAGGCGCGTATCCCAACTCGCGCCGCGCCTTGTCGATCGGATAGCGGTTGTCGGTGCCTGCGAACGCCACCCCCAGCCGTGTGACGGGCGGACGCCGCGACGACGGCGTGAGGGCTGCGAGGCGCTCGGCGAGGTACCCGGCGGCATAGAGAGCGCGGTAGGGGAGGTGGAAACGTGGCGGGCGCGCGCAGCAGCTGGGCCTGGCTCAGCGGGCGGTCGTTGCCGATGTTGTAGGCCTGGCCGACGGCACGGTCGTGGTCGAGCGCCAGCAGCAGGCCCTGAACCAGGTCGTCGACGTAGACGAGCGGAAGCGCGTTGTCGCCCTTCCCGACGATCAACCCCTTGCCCGCGCGTAGCCGGTCGGCCATCCGGCCGAAATGGAGGTGGTCGCCGGGACCGAAGATCTGGTCCGGCCGGACGATGACGGCAGGCAGCCGATCCGCGACGATCATGCGCTGCACGGCACTGTCGCCGGCGGCCTTGGTCTGCGGATATGGAT
>VAYD01000387.1 GCA_005883905.1 Actinomycetota bacterium | reverse complement strand
CGTCGATGCGGCTGAACTTCTCGGGCGTGGACGAGCACGCGATCCGCGAGGGCGTCCGGCGCATCGGCGAGGTCGTGCGTGAGCAGGTCGAGCTCTTCTCCACCCTGACGGGCCACGCTCCGGCGGCGCGCGACGAGCCCGTCCCGGCGCCGCCGGACGAGGAGCTCGCCGACGTGCTGCACCTCCCCAAGCGCGCCAACCGCGAGCGCCGCGCCAGGTGAGCCGCGTCGCGGTTCTCAAAGGCGGCCGCTCGCTCGAGCGGCAGGTCTCCCTGAAGTCCGGTGGCCGCGTCGAGGACGCGCTGGCGCGGCTCGGCCACGAGGTCATCGGCATCGATGTCGGGCACGACCTCGTCGCGCGCCTGCGGGAATCCGGCCCCGACGCCGCGTTCATCTGCCTGCATGGCCGCGACGGCGAGGCCGGCACGGTCCAGGAGCTGCTGGAGATCGTCGGCATCCCGTACACGGGCAGCGGCGTCAGCGCGTGCATGCGCTGCGCCGACAAGGTCGTCGCCAAGCATGCGATGCGCGACGCCGGGATTCCCACGCCGGACTTCTTCGCCTTCAGCGAGACCGCGTTCAAGCAGCTCGGCGCCGCCGACACGCTGCCGGCGATCGAGCAACGCCTTGGCTTCCCGGTGGTCGTCAAGCCCGCCGACCAGGGCAGCGCGCTCGGGATCCGCTTCGCGCCCGATGCGGGCGCCGTACCGGCGGCGCTCGTGGCGGCGTTCTCGTACTCGCACAAGGTCCTGCTCGAGAAGGCGATCGACGGGCGCGAGCTGGCGGTGTCGATCCTCGGCGACGAGCCGCTGCCGATCGTCGAGGCGATCCCGATCGGCGAGGACTTCTACGACTTCGAGGCGCGCTACGAGATCGGGCGCACCGAGTTCGTCTGCCCGGCCGACCTCGACGGCGAGATGACCGCGCGCGTACACGCGCTGGCGCTCGGCGTGCACCGCCTGCTCGACTGCCGCGGCCTGTCGCGTGTCGACCTGATGCTCGACCGCGACGGCGAGCCGTGGGTGCTCGAGGTCAACACCGTGCCCGGCATGACCGAGACGAGCCTGCTGCCACAGGCGGCGGATGCAGCGGGCATCGACTTCGAGGCGCTGGTCGCGCGGATCCTGGCGGGACCGGCCTAGCCTTCGGACGCGAAGTCCTCGGGCGTGACCTCGTCGAGGAACTCCTTGAAGCGGTCGACGACCTCCTCGGTGTCCTCGACCTCGTGCTCGAACTCGATCGCCGACTCGGTGATGACCTCCTCGGCGGCGTAGATCGGCGCGCCGCTGCGCACGGCCAGCGCCAGCGCGTCGGACGGCCGCGAATCGATCTCCATCTCGCGGCCGTTCACCGCGAGCGTGATCGACGCGAAGAACGTGTTGTCGCGCAGCTCGGTCACCGCGACCTGGGTGCACTTGACGTCGAGCTCGCCCAGCATGTCGCAGAGGAGGTCGTGCGTCATCGGGCGCGGGGTCGAGGCGCCCTGCAGCTTCATCAGGATGGCGGCCGCCTCGGGATGGCCGATCCAGATCGGCAGGAACTTGTTGGATTCGACCGTCTTGAGGAGCACGATCGGCTGCTTGCCAACCATGTCGAAACTCACTCCGTAGATGACCATCTCCTGCACGACGGCTCCTCACCTGGGGGACCGGGCTTCTCAGTATAGGACCGTCCTTCAGGCTGGTTGGGCCGCTGTTTTGGGTCCCCTTTCGACACCGTGTCAACGGGGTGATACCGTGGCGGCCTCGGTCGTCGCCGACGCCGAGCGGTCTGTCCCACAGATGGAGTCCAGTACGCGTTGAGCTGGCAACTCGTGATGGTGGCCAACGCCCTGGCGGCTGCGGCATACGCGGTGATCGCGTACCTGATTCTCTCCGGGCTGGTCGCTTCGGCGCAGTTGCGAACCAACCAACTCGGCGTCGCGACCGCGCTCATCTTCGTGACCGGCGCGGGCTACTTCGCGCTCGTCGCAATCGAGCTGCTCGCCAGTCGCGCGCTGCGCGACGGGTGGGACTGGCACATGGTCGTATGGGCGCTGCTGACGGCGGCGGCTGGTATCTACTACCTCGCGCTGCGAAGGGCGCGGGGACGTGCGCCGGAGGGCGCGCAGATGTTCGAGGATCTCAAGGTCCGCGAGCGCCAAGCGCTGGAGATCAACGACAACATCGTGCAGGGCCTGACCGTCGCGAAGTACGCAATGAGCATCGGCTCCGAGGACCACAGCCGCCAGGCGATCGAGGACACGCTCGTCCGCGCCCGCCAGATCATCACCGACCTCCTCGGCGAGCCCGGGAGCGCGATCGAGCTGGGCCCCGGCGACCTGCGGCGGGCCACGCCCGCGGCGGTGGTCGAGAAGAAGGGGCCACCGGCGGCCCGTGAGCGACCAGATTCGCGTGTTCCTCTGCGACGACGTGCCAGAGCTGCGGACGCTGCTGCGCTTCGCGCTGGAGGAGGACGCCGACGTGCGCGTCGTGGGCGAGGCCGGCGACGCCGCAACCGGCATCGAGCGCGTGAGCGAGCTTCAGCCTGACGTGCTGCTGCTCGACCTCTCGATGCCGGGACTCGACGGGCTCGAGGCGATCCCGTTGCTCAAGGAGGCCGCGCCCGGGGTGGGGATCATCGTGTTCTCCGGGTTCGCCGCGGATCGCATGCGCGACCCGGCGCTGGCGCTCGGAGCGGATCGCTACCTCGAGAAGGGCGAGCCGCTCGAGGTCGTCCGTGACGCGGTGCGCGAGGTCGCGCTGGCGGCCTGAGCTCGAGCACGACCGACGTCTCGATCTGGCGCTCGGGGATGTCCCAGTACGCGCGCAGGAGCTCGTCCTTGCGGGCGGGCGAGACGAGCTCGAAGCCGTTGCGCTCGTAGAACCGGATCGCCCAGGTCGCGGTCGCCCAGGTGCCCACCAGGAGCGGCCCGCCGATCCGGGCGGCGAGGTGCTCGAGCAACGCCCGCCCCACGCCGGTTCCCTGCTGCGACGGCAGGACGTAGGCGTGGCGGATGAGATGGACGTCGCGCACCGGCTGGATGCCCATGACGCCGACGAGTTGGCCGTCGCGCTCGTCGCCCCAGAAGGCGACACCCGCCGCCATCTCGGCGTCCAGCTCCTGCGCAGGCATGTACGGCTCGTGCCAGCGGTCGGCGGGGATGACGTCGCGGTACGCCTCGGCTGCGGCGTTGACGATGTTGAGGATCGCGGCGCGTTCATCGTCGCGGCAAGGGCGGATCACCTGTCAAGCGGGAGTTGTTGCGCCCCGGCCGCGGAGCGCGCGACCGCAGTATCGGCAGACCGAGGCTTGACGGGGAACGCGCGATTGACAGTCGGGGCAGCGCATCTTCCCCGCGTTCAAGAAGGTCATGACAAGCGCCGCGAGCCCGGCGGGCAGCGCCACCAGCCGGAGCAGGAACCCGATGAGATCCGCGGCGCCGGCGGCGATGAGGAGGGTGCCGAGGACCGCGCAGACAACCGTGACGAGCCAGGGCGTCCTGTGAGAAGTGAGGGACGTTCGCGGCGCCACGGCGAGCCGATCGTAGTGGCGATCCATGACCGGATCCGGGATCACGTCTCGCGGCGGCGAAGGAAGCCGCGCGGGTTGTTCGTCGCGAGGAACCGCTCGCGGAAGGGGTCGACGTCGAACGGCGCGCCGGTGGCCAGGTACGCGTCCGCGGCGCGAAACGGCCCGGCGCCGGGGTCGGCGCCGAGGACCCGCTTGGTGACGACGTCCGTGACGCCGTCCTCGACCACGAGATAGCAGCCGGGCGAGACCATCGGCCCATAGGCGAGCAGGTCCGCCAAGACCTGGCCGGCGCGATGACTCGCGTCGTGGATGACCATCGTGCGCCGGCCGTCGCACCGCGCGCGTACCTGCTCGACGACGTCCGGCTCGGAGCTGTTGCCCGTCACCTGGACGATCCGCCGGTGGTCGGCCTGCCAGGACTCGCGTGAGATGTCGACGGAGATCACGATGCCGTCGCCGCCGAGCAGATCGAGCAGGTGCGCCAGGAACAGCGTGCCGCCGCCAAATGCGCTGCCGAGCTCGACGATCGCGTCCGGGCGCGTGTCATGGACGATCTCCTGGTAGATCCATGCGTCGAGCGGGTTCTTCGCTGCGGGAACGCCCATCCACGTCGCGTTCTCCATCAGCTCACGGTTGAGGCCGATCAGCCACGACCCGAGGCGTGTGCGCCATCGCGCCCGGTATTCGCGCGGCGTGCGGAAGCGGCCGGTGAAGAGCTGCTCGCCGTCGCCGCCGCGTCCGGCGACCT
>VAYD01000386.1 GCA_005883905.1 Actinomycetota bacterium | reverse complement strand
GTCGTCGCGCTTCATCAGCTGCTTGACGACCGTCATCTGCTTCTGCGAGCGCTCGTCGCGCACGACCAGCTTGAACTTCGACGGCACGATCGGCAGATCGGCCATGCGCCACTTCTTGTACTTGTCGTCGTACTCGTCGGGGCCGGCGAGCTGCACGAGGTGGCCGACGGCCCAGGAGATGATGTGATCGGGACCCTCGAGCCAGCGCTCCTGGCGCTCGCCGGAGCCCGACTTCTTCTCGAACGGGCCGGGGAGCACGCGCGCGAGATCGCGCCCGACGGACGGCTTCTCGGCGATCACAAGGGTCTTCGGCACGCGGAGAACGGTAGCTCAGACGGGTGATGTGGCATGACCGTGCGCTCAATGGCGCGCGTCGGCGCGTTGGGCGTCGGCGGGCGACGAAGGCCGTGCCGGTGGCACGGGCGAGGAGCACGACGGCGATCCAGCGTGGTGACGCGCGTCAGTGGGCGTGCGGGGATGCCACATCACCCGTCAAGGGGCACAGGGACCCGTGTCGACCGGCCCGTGGGCGGACGACAGGATCCGCCTGACGACCGAGTTGGGCACCGCGAAGCCGCCGCGGCGGCGGGTCCTGGTGGACGCCGCGAAGACCGTGCCGGCGACGCGTCCCTGGGCGTCCACGAGCGGTCCGCCGGAGTTGCCGTGGCGCACGCGGCCGCGCAGCGACAGCATCAGCCGCGTGACCGGGCCGCGGCCGTAGGCGTCCAAGCTGATCACCTTGCGCGTGTCGCCGATGCGGGCCGGCGTGACCGTGTACCCACCGTTCTGCGGGAAGCCGAGCACTGCGGCGACCCCGCCCGATCGGGCCTGCGAAGCGATCGGCAGCGACCGCCCGCCGAGCCCGTCGACGCGCAGCACCGCGATGTCGTTCTGCGTGTCGAACGCGATTGCGTGCGCGTGCAGGGCAGGGCCCGTCCCGCGCGGCCGCACGACGGTGTCGTCCTCGCCCGCGACGACGTGCGCGTTGGTCACCACGATCCCGGGCCGCGCGACCCAGCCCGAGCCTTCGATGCCCAGCCCGCAGGCAGACCCAAGCACCTTCACGACGCCGTCGGCAGCGCGCTTGACGTCGGGGTCCGTTCGCCTCGGGCCCGTTCACCGACGGGAACGGGTCGAAGCGCGCGAGGGCGTGCAGGATCACGCCGCTCGGCGGCAGCACGCCGTTGAGCCCGCGCAGGATCGCCGAGCGCTGGACGGAGCGGCGCAGGTCGCGCGAGGCCTGCGGCGCCTGGAGGATCACCGCGCCGGCGAGCCAGGCGAGCCCGAGCGCGACGACGACGCTCAGCGCGGCGCCCAGCGCCGCGTCGGCCGGCTCGATGCCGGGGATCGCCAACCTGCGCCGCACCGTGATCCCGACCCCTTCACGCCCTCCAGCCCGCCGGCGAGCACCGATCCCGCGAGCACGGCGCCGAAGAGCCCGAACAGTGGCGCGTAGGGCGACGCGTTGCCGCCCGGCAGCAGCAGCGGCCCGACGCGCGTGCCGACGAACGCGCCTGCCAGGAAGCCCAGCAGGGAGAGCCCGCCGACGACGAAGCCCGAGCGCGAGCCCTGCAGCGCCATGAGCAGCGCGAAGCCGACGATGATCCAGTCGATTCCGGTCAGGGTCCGGAGGCTAAGCTGAGCGCGGACTTGAGTGCACGGAGGCGATCACGAGCAAGGGTGTCCCGGCGGGCCCTGGCGCTCGTTGGGGCGGCAGTGGTCGCGTTCGGCGCCGGGCTGGTCTGCGGTGCCACGCATCAGAGCGACGCGGAGAAATCGGCCAAGGCCTTCGCGCGGGCCTGGAGCGGCGGCGACTACGCCGCGATGTACCGGCGGCTCAGCCCCGACGCGCAGCAGCGCTTCAGCACGGCGGCGTTCCGCGGCGCCTACGCCCGCAACGGGACGACCGCGACCGCGCAGAAGTGGACGATCGGCAAGGCCCGCGGCCGCGGCGGCGACACCTACTCGATCCCGGTCACTGTCACGACGCGCGCGTTCGGAGACATCAAGGCCGACGTGCTCGTCAAGGCCTCCGGCCAGGGCATCGAGTGGCGCCCGTACATGTCGTTCCCGGGCATGGCGGCCGGCGAGCAGCTCACGCGCACGACCAAGATGCCGCCCCGCGCCGAGCTGCTGGCCCGCAACGGCACGCCGTTCTCGAAGCTGCCCGACATCGCGCCCGATGTCCTCGGCGGCGTCGGCCCGATGCTGCCCGACGATGTGGCGCGGCTCACCGCGCTCGGCTATCCGCGCGACGCGCAGGTCGGCACGTCAGGGCTGCAGCGCTTCCTGCAGGAGCGCCTCGGCGGGCGCCCCGGCGGCGACCTGCGCGCCGGCTCGCGGCTGCTCGCCCACGCCGAGCCCATGCCTGCCAGCGCAGTGCGTACGACGATCTCGCCCGCCGTCGAGCGCGCCGCGATCACCGCCCTCGCCGGGCGCCTCGGCGGCGTGGTTGCCGTGCGGCCGCGCAGCGGCGAGATCCTCGCGTTCGCCGGGATCCCGTTCTCGGGCCTGCAGCCGCCCGGCTCGACGATGAAGATCCTCACGCTCACCGGGGCGCTGGAGGCGAAGCTCGCGACGCCGAAGTCGAAGTACCCCTACGCGACCTCGGCGAAGCTGAGCGGCGTCACGCTCGACAACGCCAACGGCGAGAGCTGCGGCGGGACGCTGGCGCAGGCGTTCGCGGTCTCGTGCAACTCGGTGTTCGCCCCGCTCGGCGCGGCGCTCGGCGGCATGCGCCTGGTCAACGTGGCCGAGCGCTTCGGCTTCAACCATCCGGCCGACATCACGGGCGCGGCGATGAGCACGATCCCGAAGGCGTCGGAGATCGGCGACGACCTGGCGGTCGGCTCCTCGGCGATCGGGCAGGGCCGCGTGCAGGCGACGACGCTGGAGATGGCCAAGGTCGCCGCCACGATCGCGCTGCAGGGACGCGCGCCGAAGCTGACGCTGGTGCTGCCCGGCCACGACCGGTCCGCGCCGGCCACCCGCGTCGTCGACCCGAAGACGGCGCGCACCGTGCGCCGCCTGATGGTCGGCGTCGTGCGCGACGGCACCGGCGTGCGCGCGCAGCTGCCTGGCGTGACCGTGGCGGGCAAGACCGGCACCGCCGAGCTGGAGACCACCAAGAAGTGCCCGCCCACGCCGCCGCCGACCGAGCTCGGGCAGGCGCCGATCCCGGAGAGCTGCCAGGACTCCGCCAGCCGCACCGATGACACCGACGCCTGGTTCACCGCGTTCGCGCCGGCGCGCAAGCCGCGGATCGTGGTGGCGGTGATGCTCGTGCGCAATGGCGCCGGCGGCGACACGGCGGCGCCGGCGGCGCGCGGCGTTCTGATCGCCGGGCTTAAACGTCCAGGTTGACCGTCGCGACCTGCTGGGAGTCGCTCGGGTTGGTGATCTTGAGCTCGAGCGGGCGGTTGTCGAGCGACGTGCGCGGGATCTGGAACAGCAGCAGCTGTCCGTTGATCGAGTTCTGGGCGGCGATCGAGTCGGGGTTCGGCAGCAGGCCCTTGCCCACGATGGGCACCGGGTCGTAGGCGAAGTCGTTGGACTTCGTGTCGATCGACACCGGGGTGTACGTGTTGCCCTGGGTGTCGGTGATCTCGTAC
>VAYD01000385.1:5842-8629 GCA_005883905.1 Actinomycetota bacterium | reverse complement strand
GAGATCGCGCAGGCGCTGCTCCGTGGCTGGTCCGCTGGACACCTCCGAGATCGTGCCAAATCACGCCCCGGGGCTACCGCACGAGCTCGTACGTGAGGAAGGCGAGGCCGTCGCCGATGGTCGTCATGTCGACGAGGCGCATCGCCTTTTGGCCGCTGCCCTCGCCGAAGAGGCGCTCGCCGCCCCCGAGCACGACCGGGAAGACGACCAAGCGCAGCTCGTCAACGAGGTCGTGCTCCATCAGCGTGCGCCCGAGCCGATAGCTGGCGGGGACGATGATCTCTCCGTCCAGCTCCTGCTTGAGCTTCGAGACCTCGGCCACCACGTCGCCCTTGAGGACCGTCGTGTTGTTCCACTCGGGAGCTTCGAGGGTCGAGGAGACGACGTACTTGGGGATGCTGTTCAGCCTGTCCGCAAGCTCGCCAGTGCGGGGTCGCCACCGCACTCCGAAGAACTCATAGCTCCTCCGGCCCAGCAGCCATGCCTCGGCGCGGAGCGCCTCGTCGAGCGCGACCTTGTTCCACGGTTCGAGGTCCTTGCCCCCGAACTCGATGAACCAGCCGCCGAGGCTGAAGCCCTCCTTGCCGTCCGGGTCCTGGACGACTCCGTCGAGCGAGACGTTCTGCGGGCCACTGATGACGATCTTTCCCATCTCGGTTCCTTTCACCGGCGCTTGCTTGTTGTGTCTGTTGAGGCGCCCGCCGCGACCAGAACTGAGCGGCGAATTTCCAGCCGCCTCAACGTCATTACCTGTGATGCCAGTGAAAGGACAGGTCGGTGCGAGGATGCGGGCGTGACCGAGCAGACCCTCGCCCGCGCGCGCGCCGGCGACGAGGACGCGTTCCGCGAGCTGACCGCGCCGTACCGGCGTGAGCTCCAGGTGCACGTCTATCGGATCGTCGGCTCGGTGCAGGACGCCGAGGACCTGCTCCAGGAGACGCTGCTCGCCGCGTGGCGCGGCCTCGAGCGATTCGAGGAGCGCGCGTCGGTCCGCGCCTGGCTGTACCGGATCGCCACCAATCGCTCGCTGGATGCCCTCCGCGCGAGCCGGCGCCGACCGGAGGACCTGCAGCGGATGACCGAGATGCCCGAGCCGACGCGCTACGGCGAGGCGATCTGGCTCGAGCCCTATCCCGACGTGCTGCTCGAGAACGTCGCCGACCACGCTCCCGGGCCGGAAGCGCGATACGAGGCCAAGGAGGGAACCTCGCTCGCGTTCGTCGTCGGTCTGCAGCACCTGCCGCCGCAGCAGCGTGCGGTCCTCGTGCTGCGCGATGTCCTCGGCTTCCGCGCCGGCGAGGTCGCCGAGATGCTCGACACCACCGAACCCTCGGTCAACAGTCTCCTGCGCCGCGCGCGCACCGCGTTCGAAACCCGCCTACCGGCCACCGGACGCGAACGCGCGCCGCTCCCGAACTCCAAGCGCGAGCGCGAGATCGTCGGCCGCTTTGCCGACGCCATCCAGACAGGCAATGCCGACGCGGTCGTCGCCCTGCTGACCGACGAGGCCTGGCTGACGATGCCGCCGGAGCCGTACGAGTACCAGGGCCGCGACGTGATCGGCGCGTTCCTGGACGACCGCACGCTCCGGCGCGGCGCGCCGCTGCTCGTGCCGACGCGCGCCAACACGCAGCCGGCGTTCGGCGTCTACTTCCCGACCCCCCAGACCGAGATCGCGCGGCCATACGCGCTCCTCGTCCTCACGCTCGAGGGCGACCGGATCTCCGCGATCACGTGGTTCGGCGGCAACAGCTTGTTCCCGCACTTCGGGCTTCCGCGCATGCTGCCCTATGACCGCGGCCGGTAGACGTGAATGGCCACGCCCGTGGAATACGTCGTCGCCTCGACGAGCTCGAGATGCAGCGGGGCGGGCAGGTCCTTGAACAGGGGCAGCCCGGCGCCGAGCGCCGCGGGCTGGACCATGAGCCGGTACTCGTCCACCAGCCCGAGTCGCGTGAGCGCTTGATCGAACGTGGCGCCGCCGTAGGCGATCAGGTCCTTGCCCGGTTCGCGCTTGAGACGGCCGATCTCTTCGCTGAGGTCGCCGCCGGCGATTCGCGTCTCGGACCAGTCGGCCCGCTGCAAGGTCTTCGAGAAGACGACCTTGGGGATCTCGTTCATCGGCGCCGCGTAGTCGCTCGTCGACATCGGCCAGGTCGCGGCCATCTCCTCGTACGTGACCCGCCCCATCAGGTGCGCGCCCGCGCCCCAGACCGAGTCGAGGACCCAGCGCTTGATGCCCTCGTCCTGCCTCGGGACGCCCCACGGGTGCGACTTGTCGAGTGCAGCCACGTATCCGTCGATCGAAATGCCTGTCTGAAGGATGAGTCGGCGCATGAAACTCCTGACCGGTGAGGGCGTCACAACTCATCGCGAAACCCCAAGGTTCTGGGATGGCCGCGGCAAGACATGCGCCATACCGTCGGAACCCGTTCTGGACCAACCGACGGAGGCGACGATGTCAGACGAGAACAAGCGCGTGTCGCGCGCGTTCACCGAGTACTTCAGCACGGGCAGCGCGGCGCTCGCCGATGAGGTGCTCGATCCCGATGTGGTCTTTCACGGTCCGGCCGGCATCGGGGAGCTGAACGGTCTCGACGCGGTCAAGGGCATGGTGACCGGCTTCCGCGAGGGGTTCCCGGACGAGCGCAGCACGGTCGTCGATCAGGTTGCCGAGGGTGACAAGGTCGTCACGCGCTGGCGGGCGCGCGGCACGCACGACGGCGAGTTCAACGGCCTCGCCGCGACCAACCGCGAGTTCGCTGCGCTCGCCGATGCCCCCGGTCT
>VAYD01000385.1:3062-5806 GCA_005883905.1 Actinomycetota bacterium | reverse complement strand
GACGGCCGCCGGCGAGATGTGGCTGGCGGAGCTCGGGCATCCCGACCCGACGCGCCACGGCCTGCCGGGGGAGATCCTCATGCTTGCTGCGAAGTTCATCGCCGGCGATGCCTCGACGCCGGCGCGGTTGCAGATGCGGACCCGCGCCGGCCGCTGGGCGGTGCTGCACGCCTCGCGCTTGCCGGCGCCCGGCAACGATGCCGTCGCGGTCATCATCGAGGAACCCTCGCCGGCCGAGCTCGCACCCGTCCTGATGATGGCCTACGGGCTGACCAAGCAGGAGCGCACGCTCACGGCGCTGGTCTGCCGTGGCCTCTCGACGGCCCAGATCGCGGGGCGGCTGCACATCACCCCGAACACCATCCAGGACCACCTCAAGTCGATCTTCGAGAAGACCGGCGTCGGCAGTAGGCGCGAGCTCGTGGCAACGANNGCCCGCCCGGGCCATCCGGGTCCTTCATGGCCTGGTAGCGCCGTACTCCGCGTCGGTGACGTGCTCGCCCCACGTCACCGGACTGCCGCTCTCGTCGTGCTGCTGCATGGCGATGTGGACCATGAAATGGTTCGGCGCGGCGCCGTGCCAGTGGTTCTCGCCGGGCTCGAAGAAGACGCGGTCGCCAGGCCGGATGATCTCGACCGGGCCGCCCTCGTGCTGGCAGAGGCCCATGCCTTCGGTGACGAAGATCGTCTGGCCGTGCGGGTGGGTGTGCCAGGCGGTGCGGGCGCCGGGCGCGAAGTGGACGAGCGCGGCGGCGAACGTCGACGTGGCGGCGGGGGCGGCGACGGCGTCGATGTAGACGTCGCCGGTGAACCAGTCGGCCGGCCCTTTCTGGGTGTCGATGCTGTTGCGCGTGATCTGGCTCATGGCGTGACCATCACCTTGAGCGAGTCGCGGTCCGCCATCGCACGGTAGCCCTCGGGGACGCCATCGAGCCCGACGGTGTGGTCGAAGACGCGGCCGGGGTCGATGCGGCCCTCGAGCACGTCGGGGAGCAGCTCGTCGAGATACGCCCGGACCGGCGCGGGCCCACCGCCGATGGTGATGTTCCCGAAGAAGGCCGGGAGGGATCCGGGGATCGCGGTGTGCTGCGGGACGCCGACGCGGCCGACGGCCCCGCCGGGGCGCGCGATGCCGATCGCGGTCTCCACGGCGGTGTTATGCCCGACGCATTCGAGCACCGAGTGGGCGCCTTCGCCGCCGGTCAGCTCGCGGACGCGCTCGACGGCCTCCTCGCCGCGCTCGGAGACGACGTCGGTGGCGCCGAACTCGCGGGCGAGCGCGATCCGATCGGGGTGGCGGCCCATGACGATGATCTGCTCGGCGCCCAGGCGCTTGGCGGCGATGACGGCGCACATGCCGACGGCGCCGTCGCCGACGACCGCGGCGCGCTTGCCCGGAGCGACCTTGGCCGTGACGGCGGCGTGATGGCCGGTCCCCATGACGTCCGACAGCGTCAGCAGCGATGGCATCAGCGCGTCGTCCTCGCCGACCGGCAGCGGGTACAGGGTGCCGTCGGCCAACGGGACGCGCAGCGCTTCGGCTTGCGCGCCGTTCATCCCGTTGTTGCCGAAGAACCCGACGTGGACACAGGCGGTCGGCAGGCCCTCGTGGCAATACGCGCACGTGCCGTCCGAGAAGGCGAACGGCATCACGACGACGTCGCCCTTCTCGAGGGTCGCGACCTGCGATCCGACGTCCTCGACGACCCCGATGGCCTCGTGGCCCATCGACTGCCCGGCCTCCGAGCGCTGCATCGACGCATACGGCCAGAGGTCGCTGCCGCAGATGCAGGCGCGGGTGACGCGGACGACGGCATCGGTCGGTTCTTCGATCGCCGCGTCGGGGACGTCCTCGATGCGGACGTCGCCGGCGGCGTACATGATCGTGGCTCTCATGCCTTCCACGGAAGCACCGATCCGGCATGGTTGAGAGACCCTGTGGACGTGACCCTGGCAGGGTCCCCCTCGACCGGAAGTCCGGCTCTACGCTGGTGAAGCGATGGACACCCGCAACGAGATCCGCGAGTTCCTGACCTCCCGGCGCGCGAAGCTCAAGGCCGCCGACGTCGGGCTCCCCGACTACGGCGTGCGCCGCGTGCCCGGCCTCCGGCGCGAGGAGGTCGCGGTCCTCGCCGGCGTGAGCGTCCCGTACTACACGCGCCTGGAGCGCGGCGACCTCGCCGGGGCCTCCGACAGCGTGCTCGAAGCGCTCGCTCGCGCGCTGCACCTCGACGACGCTGAGCGCGCGCATCTCTTCGACCTCGCCCGCGCAGCCCAGCCGATCGGGCCGCCTCCGCGCCGCCGCACGACCCAGCACCGCATCCGCCCCTCGGTGCAGCAGGTGCTGGACGCGATGACCGGCGCCGCGGCGCATATCGGCAACGACCGCCTCGACATCCTCGGCGCCAACCCGCTCGGGCACGCGCTGTTCCTCGAGATGTTCGACGGCCAGGAGCGCCCGAACGCCGCGCGCTTCGCGTTCCTGGACCCGCGCGCCCGCGACTTCTTCCTCGACTGGGACCGCATCGCGCGCGACATCGTCGCCACCCTGCGCTCAGCCGCCGGCCGCAACCCCTACGACCGCGAACTCACCGACCTCGTCGGCGAGCTGTCGACCCGCAGCGACGAGTTCCGCCAGCACTGGGCCAAGCACGACGTCCGGTTCCACATCAGCGGGATCAAGCACTTCCATCACTCCCAGGTCGGCGATCTCGAGCTCAACTACGAGCGCCTCGAAGTCGTCT
>VAYD01000385.1:0-3024 GCA_005883905.1 Actinomycetota bacterium | reverse complement strand
GCGGCGACCAGCTCAGCCGAGAAGCCGACGCCGGCACCCTGAGGTCTGGCAGTCGGTTTTCCGCCGGCAGGCCGTCGGATCGCCCCCATGGCCGCGCGGTCGGCCGGCTGGGACGGTGGCCAAATGTCACCGTCCGAAACACTTCTAGGCCCGCTCGTGTCCCTGTGGAAGGCCGATCCGCGCTGGGCCAAGATCCTCGAGATCAAGCGCACCGGTCGCGTTGCGCAGATTCTCCTCGAGGTCCACGAGAGCAGCCTTCCCCCGTTCGAGCACTGGACTCGGACGTTCATTCCGTTCGGACGAGATCCGCAGGTCGGCGACGACGTGTATTGGGTCGATCGCACCGTCCGTGACTCGAATGTCCGGACGATCGCGATCAGGTGGCGAAAGGCTCCCAACTACGGATCTCGCGCGCCGACCAACGAAGAGCTCGAACGGACCTTCCTGACGCCCGTCGCATCCAACCCGGTGTTCGCGGCCGGCGCCGCCGCGGCTGGCGCGAGCTCCTCCAGCGGCAACATGCGGACGGCAAGCTCTCCGAGCCGGAGTTCCAGCAGAAGAAAGAGGACCTGCGCGCGTGGGGCGCCAACCCCGCGGCCGAGAACGACCCCGCGGTCCATCGGGGCCGGCTGGAACAGCGTCGCGCTGCCGGCGCGGTGACGGACGCCGAGTACGCGCAGCGCTCTGCCGAGCTCGACGCCTGGGAGAAGGGTCTCGCCCAGGTGCGGTCGGGCGCATGAGGCACCCCGCGCGCGCAACCGCCGAGGTGGTGTCGTGTCACGCCCTTCGGCCTGGGCTGCTGCACCTGACGCCCACTCGCTGCAACGCCGTCCTGGAATTGGACGTGACCGCGCCCGGTGCCGCTCCGTACCGGCTGGAACAGCGCTCCAACGTACCCACGCAGCAGTGGCCGCAAGCCGGTGCTCGTCTGCCCGTGACCGTCGACCGTGCCAACCCGCAGCACATCCGCATTCACTGGGGCGAGCTCCCGCTGCCGGGCGAAGTCACGGCCCAGGCGCCCTGTCCGCCCGCGCCGGAAATGTCGCGCATGGCGGGTCTGGCGAAGCTCCTAGGAGGAGCGAATGAGATCCGGGAGACGCTGAGAGACGGCGGACCCGTCGGACCGTGATCGGACGCTCGACGAGGGCTCGGGTGGCGCCGGACACGTCGTGCCCGGCGCCACCGTCAAGCGCCTACCGGATCGTCGACCCGCGTGGGGCCCCCCGGCGCAGCTTCACCCTCGCGGCATGCCTGCGGGCCGCGCGGGCCTTGCTGTCACCGGCCCAGATCACCGACCTGTTGAACGCCATCCGGGCCGTCGTGTCGGCGAACGCCTTCGACATGAACGTCAGGACGTTCGGGTCGTTGTTGTCCAGGTTGTCGCACCACCGGAACGGGTTGTCGACGCAGCCACCGTCGAAACTCGGGACATTGCCCTCGAAGTTCCCGGTGTAGCCGCCGAACATGTTCACCTCGTCCTGGCTCTTGCAGCAGTCCTGCCCGGTCAGCACACCGCTCGCGGGGACGCCGGCCATGTTGAAGCTGAAGGCGTCGGTCCCAACGGGCGAGAACGTCTCGTGCTGCTTCCCGATCGAGTCGAAGTAGTTGATCAACTGGTCACGGGAGACCTTGGACGGCTCGTAGACCTGCGGCGGGAACTGCGTCGACACCGTCCGCCCGAACAGGTCGACGCCCGCCGGGTCGAGGACGCCGATGACGTAGTTCGGCGTCGAGGTGACGTCCGCGTCGAGGTCGTAGCGGATCTTGCTGAGCTCACTCGCGCTCAGGTTGTCGACGTAGTGGTGCGAGCCCAGGAGGCCGAGCTCCTCGCCGCCGAACCAGATGAACCGCATCTTGTTCAGCGTATGGACGCGCTTCATCTTCTGGGCGATGTCGAGGATCGTCGCCGAACCCGACGCGTTGTCGAGCATTCCCGCGCCATAGATGGCGTCGAGATGCGCGTCGACGACCAGGATGTGGTTCGGGTCGCCGCTCTTGGAGTCTGCGATGACGTTGTAGTCGTCGCGGTTCGGGTCGTGGATGCCCTGGAAGTTCAGGGAGATCGTCGGCAGCGCCGTCGAGTTCGCCACGGCCGACTGGTACTGGTTGTAGAGGTCGTTGCCCACGGCGAACGACGTGAACGCCACCGGGATCGTCGGGACGCCCGTCAGGCTTCCCGAGAACACGACCGAGCGACCCGCAGTGTTGCCCTCGTTGAAGATGATCACGCCCGACGCGCCGGCGTTCTGGGCGTTCGCCACCTTCTGGCTGAACGTGCAGGTGCCCCGCTGGATGAGCGCGATGCGTCCCGCCACGAAGCCGGTGAAATCGGAAGGATCACAGCCGCTCGTCGAGCCACCGGTGGACGGGATCTTGATGCCGCCGGCCGGCTGGATCTCGGCGGTCGTCGTGCCGATGCTCAGCCCGGGATTGAACTCCGTCGTGAGTCCGTAGTCGTGCGCGATCGGTGAGACCTCGCTCATCGTCGGCAGGTCCGTGAAGACGAAGTAATCGAACTGGTACGTCTGGATCGAGACGTCGTAGCCGGCCTGCTTCATCAGGTTGGCCACGTAGTCGGCCGACGCCTTGTAGCCCGGCTCGCCGGCGTTGCGCGACGGGTGGCCGTCGGGCCCCGGGTTCGCGTCGGCAATCGCCTGGAAGGCCTGCATGTGCTGCCAGAGATCGCCAGTCCTGACGCACTCCACGAGCTTCGACGGCGTGTCGTTCGAGCGGTTGTCGCACCCGGCCGACGAAACCGTTGCGCCCGCGCTGGCCGGCATGACCAGCCAGGCGGCCACGCAGAGCGGAACCAGCCACGCAAACGCGATGACACGCGACTTCAACTGTCGCATCAACCCTCCCCTGGGTTATGTGAGATCCGGAGCGCGCGGGCGAACGCTCAGGGGGGTCGCACTCCCAAGCGCGACCCCCGGTCCGCGAAGCGCAGCGACTGCATACCCGGCCACAGGCAACCCCAACCAAGACTCTCCCGCCTCCCGGCGGACGGCCCGGAGGCGGGCCATT
>VAYD01000384.1 GCA_005883905.1 Actinomycetota bacterium | reverse complement strand
TCGACGTTCCTGCAGCGCGCCTACGACCAGATCGTCCACGACGTCTGCCTGCAGAAGCTCAACGTCGTGTTCGCGATGGACCGCGCCGGGCTCGTCGGCGACGACGGGCCGACCCACCACGGCGTGTTCGACATCGCCTACATGCGCGCGCTGCCGAACATGGTCTGCATGGCGCCGCGCGACGAGGCGATGCTGCCCGCGATGCTGCGCACCGCGCTGACCTACGACGACGGGCCGATCTGCCTGCGCTATCCGCGCGGCGAGGGCGTCGGGGTCACGGTGCCGCCGCCGGCCGAGCTGCAGGCGATCGAGATCGGCAAGGGCGAGGTCCTGCGCGAGGGCAGCGGCGTTGCGCTGATCGGCTACGGCACGGGCGTGCAGAAGGCGCTCGAGGCGGCCGACCTGCTGAGCGAGCACGACGTCGACGTCACGGTCGCCGACGCGCGCTTCGCCAAGCCGATCGACCTCGAGCTGATGAAGCGCCTGGCGGCCGACCACGAGCTGCTCGTCACCGTCGAGGAGGGCGTGCTGGCCGGCGGCTTCGGCTCCGCGGTCTGGGAGGCGCTCAACGACGCGGGGGCGGAACTCCCGAAGATCCTGCGGATCGGGATGCCCGACCGCTACGTCACGCACGGCAAGCCCGCGCTGCTGCACCGCGAGGTCGGCTACACCGGCAAGGCGATCGCCGAGCGCATCACGGCCGAGATCGGCGCGCCGCAGCTCGCGTGACGGACCTGCATCCGCAGGCCCGGGCGCTCATCGAAACCGGCCCGCCCGCCCCGCCGCCGTGGGAGGTCGGGGTCGAGCAGCTGCGGGCGGATCACGCGGCGGGCACGGCCGCGAAGGCCGGGCGGCTGCGGACGGTCGCGGGAATCGCGGACGAGGTCATCGCCGGCGTGCCGTGCCGCGTATACGAGCCGTTCGGCTCGCCCGCCGGGACGCTCGTCAACTTTCACGGCGGCGGGTGGGTGCTCGGCACGCTCGACACGTACGACCACGTCGCGCGGGCGCTGTGCGCGGAGTCCGGCGCGCGGGTGGTCAACGTCGGCTATCGGGTCGCGCCCGAGGACACCTTCCCGGCGGCGGTCGAGGACGCCTGGGCCGTGGTGTCGGCGCTCGACGGGCCGGTCGCGCTCTGCGGCGACAGCGCCGGCGGCAACCTCGCGGCGGTGTGCGCGCGGCGCGCGCGCGACGCGGGCGTCCCGATCGCGCTCCAGGTGCTCGTCTTCCCGGTCTGCGACGTGGCGATGGACAACGAGACCTGGCGCGCGTTCGCCGAAGGCTTCACCCTCGACGCGTCCGAGATGCGCTGGTTCTGGGAGACCTACCTCGGCGGCGCGGACGGGACGGATCCTGACGCCTCGCCTCAGCGCGCGCAGGACCTCGGCGGGCTCGCGCCCGCGTTCGTCATCACGGCCTCGCACGACGTCCTGCGCGAGGAGGCCGAGGTCTATTCCTACGCGCTGCGCAGCGCCGGCGTCCCGGTCCGCCTGGACCGCTACGAAGGGATGGTCCACGGCTTCTGGCGAGCGCCCGCGCTCGTCGACGACGCCCGCCGCGCGCACCGCGAGGTCGGGCTCGCCGTCTGGGCCGCGCTCAGCCGGTGACGATCGCCCCGTTCGGCGGTTCGACCTTGATGTTCTCGTTGAACCGCGAGAACGTGATGTCCTGCTTGGTGAACCCCTGCTCGATGGGCGAGCACGCCGGGTGGGGGCGGCCCGCTGGGGGCGGGTGGCTCGTGACCATCCTCAGCGGAAGCGGGCGTCCACGCAGCGGAACGTAGACCGCGGTGGGGGCGTCGCCCGGACCACGTCGCTCGATGATGATCATCACGGCCTTGCCCGCGACCGTCGTCGTTCCCCCGAACTCGAGTCGTCGTGCCCGACGCGCGCAGGTGGCCAGACGGTGCGGCGTGACCTCCTCGATTGCGTGGATCGCGCCTCCCGCCGTCTCGCGCGGTGTCTTGACCCAGCGGTCGCCGAGCCTGTCGGCAATCGACGGGTAGCCGTTCATCCGCCAGAAGTCCCTTGGTCGCGCGGATGTAGGCCGCGGGCGGGACCACCACGACTTCGGCCGAGTCGTTCGGCCCCTTGACTCCCGCGCGGACGCCGCCCTTGCGTGCTGCATCGACCGAGATGTTCACCGAGCCGCGTGCGTTGCTGAGCGTGCCCTCGTAGTGGTAACTGCGGACGTGTCTGAGTGCGGCAGCCATCGCATTGATCACGACAGCGGGTTTCTGCTGCGCGCGTGTCCAGTGGGAGTTGGGACGCTCGTCGTGTCGGAGCCTCCGCAGCCGGCAATTGTCAGAGCGACCAACGCGACGGAGCCGGACCGGAGCACGTCGCGAGCTTAAAGAGATCGACCCGCCTGGGTCAGCGGGCCGGTCTCGGGGAGGAGAGATACTGCTATGTGGTCAGCGTTTGGTTCGCTGGTTTGGATCACTGGGAGAAGCTTGGATCTCATCGTGCTGGCTGACCGGCCAATCAGGTGTGACCTCGGTCACACTTGACCGGCCGATACGCTCCCGGTCGTGGCCGCCGCGAAGGTCCGCCTCGACCAGCTCCTGGCCCAGCGCGGCCTCTTTCCCTCGCGTTCGCGCGCCGCCGCGTCCGTGATGGCGGGGGAGGTGCGGGTCGGCGAGCAGGTCGCCGACAAGCCCGGGCGGTTGGTCGAGGAGAACGTCGAGGTCTCGGTCGCGGGCGGCCGGCGGTTCGTCTCGCGCGGGGGGATCAAGCTC
>VAYD01000383.1 GCA_005883905.1 Actinomycetota bacterium | reverse complement strand
GCTCCGTGCCCGCGCCGACGCCGGGCGCGCGGCGGTCGCCGGGCAGGCCGCGCGAGACCCGCCGCGTCACGATCAGGTCGAGCTCGTCGATCAGCGCATGGGGCATCGGCCCCGGGCCCTGCCGGGCGGCGGGCGTGATGAGCGACCCGGTGCGCCCTGCGAACTGTCGAGATGGGCTCATGGCGTCGTTGTGGGCGGACCCCGGTGGGGCCTCACGCCACCCTTCGGATGTGGTCGTCGGACGGCGTCGGCACGGCCTCGAGCACGCGCTCGAGGATGTCGTCGGCGGTCACGCCCTCGCTGAGCGCGTCGTAGCTGAGCACGATGCGGTGGCGAAGCACGTCGCCTGCGAGGTCCCGGATGTCGGCGGAGGTCACGTGGCCGCGGCCGCGCAGCAGCGCCAGGACGCGCGCGGCCTGCACGAGCCCGATCGGCCCGCGCGGCGAGGCGCCGAACTCCACGAGGCGCGCGATGTCGCCGATGCCGTGCTCGTTCGGGCGGCGCGTGGCGTCGGCGAGCGCGACCGCGTACCCGATCAGCTCGCGGTCGACCATGATCGAGCGCGCCGCGACCGCGAAGTGCTGCAGGTGGTCGAGGGTCAGCAGCTCGCGCACCTCGGCCTCCTCGCCGAGCGAGCGCCCGACGACAGCCGCCTCCTCGCCGGTCGACGGGTAGTCGACGACGATCTTCATCAGGAAGCGGTCGACCTGCGCCTCCGGCAGCGGATACGTGCCCTCGGACTCGATCGGGTTCTGCGTGGCCATGACGATGAACGGCTGCGGCACCGGATGGGCCTGGCCCGCGATCGTGACCTGGCGCTCCTGCATGACCTCCAGCAGCGCTGACTGGACCTTCGCGGGCGCGCGGTTGATCTCGTCCGCCAGCAGGAAGTTGGCGAACACCGGGCCGAGCGACGTCTCGAACGTCCCGCGGTCCGGCCGGTAGATGCGCGTCCCGATCAGGTCCGCCGGGACCAGGTCGGGCGTGAACTGGATGCGGCTGAACGAGCCGCCGAGGACGCGCGCGGCGGTGCGCACGGTCAGCGTCTTCGCCAGGCCGGGGACGCCCTCGAGCAGCACGTGGCCGCCGGCGAGCAGCGAGACGAGCAACCGCTCGAGCATCGCGTCCTGGCCGACGATCACGCGCTTGATCTCGTACAGCGCGTCCTGCAGCGCCTTGCGCGGCGCGTCGCGGTCGTGGGTGTGCGTGTCGTCCATGTGTGCTCCTTGACTAGATGAGGCGCCCGAACCAGCGCAGAGTGAGTGCCGCGCCCGCGAAGACGAACGCGAGGGCTGCGGCGGCGAACAGCGAGCTGATCTGGCGCGGCTCGTTCTTGCGACCGAGCTGTGAGCCCAGGCGCTCGTAGACCTGGGACAGACGCTGCGCGTCGGCGGCCTGGTAGGCCTGGCCGCCGGACGCCGAGGCCATCTGGCGCAGCGTCTCGGGGTCGGGCGGGACCTGGCGCGTCTCGGTGCCGCCGCCCTGGCGCGGGACCGTGATCGTGCCGCCGGCGGTGCCGAGGGCGACGGTGTAGATCGGGATGTGGCGGCGGCCCGCCTCCTGGGCCGCGGTCAGCGGCTGGATGCCCTTGGTCGACTTGCCGTCGGAGAGCAGCACGATCGCCGAGGGCGGTGCCTTGCCGTCCACGCCCTGCGCGGAGGACAGGATCCGGACCGCCGCGCGGACGGCGTCGCCGGTCGCGGTGCCGCCGCTGGACTTCATCCGCTGCAGCGCGGACTTCACCGCGATCCGGTCGGTCGTCGGCGACTGCAGGACGGTGGCGGTCTGGTTGAACGCCATCACGCCGACGTTCACCTCCTTTGGCACCCCGTCCACGAAGCTGGTTCCCGCACGCCGCGCGGCGACGAGCCGCGAGGGCTTGACGTCCTGGGACTCCATCGACCCGCTGACGTCGGTCATCAGCATGATCGACGCGTGCTCGACGGGCACGGCCACCGTGGTCTGCGGCTTGGCCACCGCGACGAGGAGCAGCGCGAGCGCGACCGCGAACGCGAGCATCGGGACGTGCCGGCGCCAGCCCGGCCGCCGCGGCGCGAACGACGGGCTCAGGTGCGGCGCTGCGAACGCCGCGGCCGACCGTGCTCTGTTGCGCTGGTGGCGCGTGTAGGCGGCCGCCAGCAGCGGCAGGAGCACCAGCCCCAGCAGGGCGAGCGGCGCGGCGAAGCTCATGGCGTGCTGTTCGGCCTCTTGGCGAGCGTCACGTGGAACGAGCGCTCGCCACCCCCGCGATCGACGCGGATGTCGATCTGGTCGCCGACCTTGTGCGAGTTGACGATCTCGGACACCTGGTCGAACGAGT
>VAYD01000382.1 GCA_005883905.1 Actinomycetota bacterium | reverse complement strand
CCAGGTCGAGGAGCGCACCGAGCGGCTGTCACCCAACGGCCACGGCGCTACGACGCGGCGCTGCGGGGCGCTGGCGGTCTGCGCAGGCCCAGGCATGGCCGCGCTGTTCGAAGGCCTCGGGGTCCACACGCTCGACGGCGGCGCGACGCTCAACCCCTCGACGTTCGAGCTGCTCGCGGGCATTCACGACATCCCGGCCGAGGAGGTCGTCGTGCTGCCGAACTCGCCGAACGTCTTCATGGCGGCCGAGAGGGCCGCGGAGCTCTCCGACAAGGAGGTCCGCGTGGTCCCGACGCGCAACCAGCAGGCCGGCCTTGCCGCGGCGATCGCGCTGCTGCCGGACGGCGGCGCCGAGGAGACCGCGACCGCGATGCGCGCGGCCCTCGAGCGCGTCCGCACCGGTGGCGTCGCCCCGGCCGCGCGCCAGGACCCCGGCGGCCGCTTCGCCGTCGGCGACGCGGTCGGCTACGTCGGGGACGAGCTCGTCGCCTGGGGCGACCCCGAGGCGACCCTGCGCGACGTCCTTGCCCAGCTCTCCGACGGCGCCGAGCTCATCACGTGCATCGCCGGCGACGGCGCGCCGCTCGACGCGCTCGCCATCGACGCCCTGATGCCCGACGGCGTCGAGATCGAGCACTCCGCCGGCGGCCAGCCGTCGTGGTGGTGGCTCCTCGCCGCCGAGTAGGCGGACCTGACCGCCCTGCTCGCGACAATCCGAGCGTGCGCGCGTTTGCCGCCGACTCCGACCTGAGCCGCGAGGAGATGCTCGAGGCACCGGTGCGCTGGCCGAACCCGGCCGCCTGGACCGCGCCCCTCGAGGTGCCGGGCACCAAGAAGGCGCAGGCGGCGGCTGAGCAACTCGGCCTCGACACCGTCGGCGCGCTGCTGGAGCACCTCCCGCGCGGGCGGCAGACGGCCAGGACGGTTGCCGCGCTCGTCCCCGGTGAGACGGCCAGCGTCATCGTGGAGGTACGAAGCATCAGATCGCGCCCCGTGAGAAGGCGCGGCATGCGCCCTGGCTGGAGAAGAAGTACCGGCCGGGGACGCGCCTCGCACTGACCGGAAAGTACGAGGGGCGCAACCGCTTCCGCGTCCAGCAGCACGCGCCGACCAACGAGGCGGCGGGCGCCGCCGACGACGTCGCGGTCTACCCGGCGACCGAGGGGATCACCTCGACGCAGATCCTCACGCTTGTGCGCGAGCACGTCGACACGGCCTACGACAGCGTCGAGCCATTGCCGGGGCGGCTGCGCGCAGCGCACAAGCTGCCGGATCGGCCGGGCGCGCTGCTGGCCGCGCACGCGGGGGACGGTGACGAGGGAAGGGAGCGCCTCGCGTTCGAGGAGCTGCTCCTCGACCAGATCGTCCAGCTGCGGCTGCGCAACGAGACCAGAAAGGCCCTCGAGGCGAACCCCCTCGATGCCCTACCAACGCTCAGCGCCACGTGGCTCGAACACGAGCTCCCCTTCACACCGACCGACGACCAGCGCAACGCCATGGCGGAGATCGACGACGACCTGGCCAAACCGCGCCCCATGCAGCGCCTCCTCATGGGCGAGGTCGGATCCGGCAAGACCGTCGTCGCCCTCCAGGCGATGCTGCGCGCGGTCGAGCACGGCACGCAGGCGGCGATGATGGCGCCGACCGAGACGCTCGCCGAGCAGCACTTCGCCACGCTGCAGGCGTTGATGCCGGGCAGCCTCGTGCCGGCGGCGCTGCTGACCGGCTCCACGAGCGCCGCGCGCCGGCGCGAGATCCTCGGCCGCCTCGCGACCGGCGAGCTGCCGCTCGTCGTCGGCACGCACGCGCTGATCGAGGACACGGTCGAGTTCCACCAGCTCGCCGTCGTCGTCGTCGACGAGCAGCACCGCTTCGGCGTCGACCAGCGCCGCGCCCTCGACGCGAAGGCGCCGCATGGCCTCGCGCCGCACGTGCTGCACATGACCGCCACGCCGATCCCGCGCACCCTGCGCCTCGCCAGCTTCGGCGCACTCGACGTCACGACCCTCAAGCAGCTCCCGAAGGGGCGCCAGCCGATCGAGACGCACGTCGCCGACGGCGAGCGCGCGCGCTCCCGCGCGTACGAGCGGATCCGCGAGGAGCTCAGAGCCGGCCGGCAGGCGTTCATCGTCTGTCCGCTCGTCGAGGAGTCCGAGCTGCTGCAGGCGCGCGCCGCGACCGCCGAGTACGAGCGCCTGAAGGCGACGGAGCTCGCGGACTTCGACGTCGTGCTCCTGCACGGTCAGATGAAGTCGCGCGAGAAGGCGGCCGCGATGGAGTCGTTCGCCGCGGGCAACGCGGACGTGCTCGTCGCCACGACCGTGATCGAGGTCGGCATCGACGTCCCGAACGCGACCGTCATGCTCGTGGAGGACGCCGAGCGCTACGGGATCAGCCAGCTGCACCAGCTGCGCGGGCGCGTCGGCCGCGGCGAGCACCCGTCGCTGTGCCTGCTCTTCGGCCCCGCGGACTCCGCGCGCCTGAAGGCGCTGGCGCAGCACTCCGACGGCTTCCGCCTGGCCGAGATCGACCTCGAGCTGCGCGGCGAGGGCGAGCTCACCGGCACGCGCCAGTCCGGCCTCGCGCGCTTCCGGTTCGCGCGCCTGCCCGAGGATGCGCCGCTGCTCGAGCGGGCCCACGGCGCCGCGCTCGACCTGCTCGCCGCGGACCCCGACCTGGCCGAGCCCGAGCATGTGCTGCTCGCCGAGCGCCTGGCCGGGATCGAGGCCGAGCCGGTCGCGGCATGAGGGTCGTCGCCGGCCGCTACGGCGGCCGCCCGCTCAAGGCTCCGCGCGGGCGCGACGTGCGCCCGACCGCCGACCGCGTGCGCGAGGCGCTGTTCTCGATCCTCGGCCCGCTCGAGGGCCTGGCCGTGCTCGATCTGTTCGCAGGAACGGGCGCGCTCGGCATCGAGGCGCTGAGCCGCGGGGCCGCCTCGTGCGTGTTCGTCGACATCGACACGCGCCCGTTGGAAGCCAACCTGCACACGCTCGGAATCGACGCCGAGGTGCGCCGTGCACGGGCGCTGAGCGCGCTGAAGGCGGACGATCAATACGATCTCGTGCTCCTCGATCCGCCATACCGCGATGCCGCGCGGCTGGGACCGGAGCTCACGGAGGCGCTGCCGCCGGTGCTCAGCCCGTCCGCACGGGTGGTGAGCGAGAGCGACCGGCGCCAACCGTTGGACCTCGGGCTCCCGCTCAGCGACGAACGCCGCTATGGCGACACCTTGATCCGCATCCACACCGCATGAGTCCTGAATCGCGCATCTGTGTCTGTCCCGGGTCCTACGATCCGATCACCAACGGCCACCTCGACATCATCCAGCGCTCGGCTGAGCTGTTCGACGAGGTCGTCGTCGCTGTGGTCAACCTCTCCACGCGAAAGAACAAGCCGCTCTTCGGGATCGACGAGCGGATCGGGTTCATCGAGACCGCCACGAGCGACCTCGAGAACGTCCGCATCGAGCCGTTCGACATCCTCGTTGTCGACTTCGCGCGCAAGGTCGGCGCCAAGACGATCGTCAAGGGACTGCGCGCGATCTCGGACTTCGAGTACGAGTTCGAGATGCACCAGCTGAACCGCATGCAGGCGCCCGACGTCGACACGCTCTACCTCATGGCCTCGCCGCAGTACTCTTTCCTGAGCTCCAGTGGCGTAAAGGAAATTGCAACATTTGGAGGCAACATCGGGGATCTTGTCCCTGAGGGTGTCGCCGAGAGGTTGCAGGAAGAGCTTTCGCGCCACCGAACTGTGTGAAGCCCATGGACGTCCTCGTTCTCATCGACAAGCTCGACGACCTCGTCCATAACGCCAAGCCCGTCCCGCTGACGGACCAGGTGCGCGTGGACAAGGAGGAGATCTACGACATCCTCGACCAGATGCGCGCGACGATCCCCGAGGAGATCAAGCAGGCGCGCTGGATCGTCAAGGAGCGCCAGGAGATGCTGGCGGAGGCCAAGCGCGAGGCCGAGCGGATCGTCAAGGAGGCGCGTGAGCGCGCCGAGCAGCTCGTCAGCCAGGAAGAGGTGACCAAGGAGGCCGAGCGCGCCGCCGAGGACATCATCGAGGACGCCCGCGCCCGTGAGCGCGAGATCCGCCTGGGCGCCGAGGACTACGCCGACGAGATCCTCAACACGCTCGAGGTCAACCTTTCGAAGTTCATCGCGGCGGTCCAGCGCGGGCGCGAGCGGCTGCAGGGCCGCGAAGAGCCCTCCGAAGTCGCCTGAGCCGATGCGCCGCTGCGCGCTGATCGTCGCCGCCGTCGCTGCGCTCGCGGCGGCCGTCCCGGCGGGCGCGACGATCGTCTTCGAGAAGAGCCCGTTCCGCCCGACCGTGTGGGCGGCCGCCGACGACGGCTCCGCGCGCGTGCAGCTCGCGTCGGGTGAGCTGCCGAAGATCTCGCCGGACGGCACGACCGTGGCTTACGAGACGCCGTACCGCGGCACCACGCGCCCGACGCTGCGCGTCGTCCCCGTCGCGGGCGGCGAGTCGCGGCGCCTGCTCAAGCCGGTCTGGTACAGCTTCGGCTTCTCGCCCGACTCGAAGTGGATCGCCGCCGTCACCGGCAAGGAGGTCGGGCGCAAGCGCCTTGTCCTGATCGAGGTGGCGACCGGCGCGGTGCGAACAATCGCGCACGGGGCGTTCTCGGGCTTCAGCTTCTCGCCCGACAGCTCGCTGCTCGTGTTCTCCCGGGCGCTGAAGGACACCTATCCGCCGCGGTCGGATCTGCTGGTGGTCCCGGTTGCGGGCGGGTTGCCGGCCGTCCTGACGACGAACCACCGCTCGATCGACCCCGTCTGGGGCGCGCCGGGCATCGCGTTCGTGAAGTTGCGCAAACCCACGCGGCGAGGCGACGCCTGGAAGCAGGACGTCTACTTGCTGGATCCGGGGACGAAAGCCGTGCGGCGGATCACCACCACGAAGGTGCCGTTCCTGCTCAGCGGCCTCGACCCGGTCGCCTGGTCTGCCGACGGAACGCGGCTGCTCGCAGAGTTCGGCGGCCAGGACACGAGCTACGCGGAGACCGTCGACTCCGCCACCGGGGTCGTCAGGCGGGCCGGTCGCCGCTCCGACGGCATCGTCGGCTACGACCTCAGCGCCGATGGGACGACGATCCTCGCCACGACCGGCGGCTACGACCCGGGTGACCCCCACGACGTCGTCGCGCTGCCGTACGCGGGCGGCACGCCAACGGTGCTGATCAAGAACGCCTTCAGCCCCGACTGGACGCGCTGAGACTCAGCGGATCTCAAACGCGCTGAGCCCCTGCGGCTCGACGTCGTCCACGTCGACGCGCTCGACATCCGCGCGCGGCGGGCCGTCGTGCAGGACGCGGAGCATCGAATCGACGCCGTCCTGCTCGCCCTCGAGCCAGACCTCGACCGTGCCGTCCGGCCGGTTCGCCGCCCAGCCGGCGACGCCGCGCTGCCGCGCCGCCCGGCGCACGGTGTCGCGGAAGAAGACGCCCTGCACGCGCCCGTGGACCACGGCGCGGCGGGCCACAGGCACCTACGTCGCCTCGGGCTCCGCGTCGTCGAGCAGCGAGGAGATCTGCGCCAGGTGCGCCCGTACCGCCGCCGCGAGCTCGTCGATGATCTCGGCCGCGTCGTCGATCGACGACTTGGCCTGCGTCAGGCGCCCCTTGGCCGTGCTGACCTTGCCCATCGCCCCGAGCGCCTTCTCGATCTCGACGCGCAGCGTGTCAGGGTCGATGCCGCCGGCCTCGCCGCGCTTCATCGCGACACGCGCCCGCGCCAGCGAGTACGCGACCTCGAGCGAGAGCCGCGAGCCCTCCTCGGGGTCGTACACCACGAACAGCTTGTCGCCGTTGAACTCGCGCAGCGCGGTGACCTTCGCCGGCAGCTTGTCGGGGCTCGACACGACCAGCACCGCGTAGTCGGCGTCGCGCGTGGCCTTCGCCTGGTCGAGGTACGCGAACGCCTCGCGCTTGGACATGCGCCTCGCGTTCTTTGCCTCGAACACGATCCGGCCGCGGGCGGGGCCGGCGCCGGCGTCGATCGAGACGACCACGTCACCCTTCTTCCCGCCGACGCCCGAGACGTCACCCACGGCGTCGCAGTCGTCGCCCTGCGCGACGGCCATGGCATCGATCGCGTCGTAGACGGCCTCCTCGTAGGGACGGCCCTTGGCGGTGCCGCGGTCGGCCTCGGCCGCGACCTCCTCGAGCTTGGCCTTCTCGGCGCGCAGCTCGGCGATCTCGACCTTCATTGCCTCGAGCTTCTCGCTCATCGCCCGCAGGCCGCTGACCTGCTGGTCCGCGGACTGCTTGATCATCGCCAGCGACGCCTTCTGGAAGCCCGCGAGCGGGTTGTTCTCGCTGTCGGACGAGAACTGCTTGCGCAGGT
>VAYD01000379.1 GCA_005883905.1 Actinomycetota bacterium | reverse complement strand
AACGACGCCGATTGCAGGGCGAACGCGCGGAACGTGTACGCGCCCGCGCCCATCATCGCCACCATGCTCAGCGCCATCCCGAAGTACGGCGCGAAATGCAGCAGGAACTGGTCCGCGGCCGGCGCGGCGAGCGGCTGCTGGCCGGTGAGGATCCGGACCACCGGGAACGTCATGTACGCGAGCACGGTCCAGCCGGTCAGGAAGTACGAGCACGAGAGCAGGTACTGCAGGCGCACCCTCAGCGGCAGCCGCGCGCGCATGACGGCGCCCATCGCGCCCAGGCAGCCGCGCGCCCAGCGGTGCTGCTGCCCCACGTAGGAGGCCATGTCCTCGGGCCCCAGCCCAAGCGCCAGCACCTCGGGCACGTACGCGCTGCGCCAGCCGCGCTCGTGCAGCTTGATCGACAGCTCGAAGTCCTCGGTGACCGAGCCCTCGGGGAAGCCGCCGACGTCCTCGAGCGCCTCGCGCCGGAAGACCACGTTCGTGCCGCAGCAGAACATCGCGTCGTGGCCGTCCTTTCCGCGCGCGATCGCGCCGAAGAACAGCGCGTGCTGGCTCCACGCGGCGGCCGCGAGCTCACCCGTGCCGGCGTTCGCGTAGCACTGCGGCGTCTGCACGAACGCCACGTCCGGCCCGGCGAGATGGCCGAGCGTCGCCTGCAGGAACCGCTGCTGCGGCACGTGGTCGCAGTCGAGCACGACCACGATCCGCGAGCGCGTCCGGCGCAGCGCGTGGTTGATGTTCCCGGCCTTCGCGCCCGATCGGTGCTTGCGCCGCAGGTAGCCCGCCCCCTGGCGGGAGGCCATCGCGCGCATCTCGTCGCGCGCGCCGTCGTCCAGCAGCCACACGTGCACCCGCGCGCCGCGCATCCGCCGCGCGGCGGCGATCGTCGGCTCGACCACGTCGACCGGCTCGTCGTACACCGGGACGAGCACGTCGACGTCCGGGTGCTCGCCTGCCAGTCCGAGCGGCGGCCGCGATCGCTCGCCCGTGCACGTCCACCAGAACCCGACGGCCTGCGCCAGGTTGAACAGCTCGGCTGCGACGAGCAGCATGTAGAGCACCGGGTTGCCGATCCGCGTCGGATCGAGCAGCCACGCAAAGTAGAACAGCGCCAGCGGCAGGCACAGGGCCACGCAGAGACGCAGCCGCAGGCGGTGTCGCCGGCCAGGCGACGCCGCGTTCCACGCGGGCGGGAGCAGACGGGGATCGGTGGTCAACGCGAGTACTCCCAGACGCGGATCTGCGGGCGGTGGAAGGTCGTGATCAGCCGGCGGCCCTGGCCGTGCAGCTGCGCGAGCGTCTTGTGCGCCTGCTGGCGGTAGACGAGCTTGTCCTGGAAGCTGGCCAGCACGAACACGCGGCCGTGCTTGCGCCGGGCGGGGATGCCGAGGTCGATCGGGTGCGACCGCAGGTCGGCCCCGTAGTACGCGATGACCGTGTTGAGGTACTGCGGCGTGTAGATCACGACGTCGCCGGGCCGGGCCTGCGCGCGGATCGACTCCAGCGCGCCACGGAAGTCGTAGGTGCGCGGGTTGGACTGGTTCAGCTGCTGGTCGGCCGCCGCGACGCCCATGAGTCCGGCGGTCGCAAGCGTGATCGAGACCGCGGCGGCCGCCGGGCGCACCCATCCAGTGACGAGCCGCCCGAGCAGCAGCAGCGCGATCGGGACCGCAGCGCAGAAGTACCGGACCTCGAAGATGAACGGCTTCTTCTGGCCGAGCACGAACAGCGCCGCCATCGGCACCAGCGCGCAGGCGATGAGGATCAGCGTGGCGCGCGAGCGGCCGCGGCCGAGCAGCGCGAGCGAGCCCAGGATGCCGAGCGGCCACAGCGCGGCGATCCGGGTCATCGTGGCGTCCGAGTGGTAGCCGAACACCGCCCAGACGGCGTTCGTCAGGGCGCCGTAGATCGCCGGCTTCGCCAGGCCCGCCTGCTGCGAGGCGGCGGCGCCCGCCTGCGACGGCACGCCCTCGAAGCCCTTGCCGGCCGCCTCGTTGGCGCGGAACTGCTCCAGCGCGAACGGCAGGAGCGGCACGACGAGCAGCGCGATCAGCGCCATCGAGCCGAGCCACCCGCGCAGGATGCGCCGGTCGCCGCGGATGAACGCGATCGTGAAGACCGCCTGCTGCGTCAGCACGAGCAGGACCGAGAAGTACTGGTTGTAGATCAGCGCGACCGACGCGAGCGCGTAGCCGATCCAGTCGGCGCGGCTGCCGCGGCGCAGCGCCCGCATCTGCATCCACACCGCAAGCGTCGCGAACAGCATGAAGAACGCGTACATCCGCGCCTCTTCGGAGTACCAGACCGGGAACGGAGCGACGGCGCCCAGGGCGGCGGCCGCGAGCCCGGCGCGGCGGTTGTAGATCTCGCTGCCGACGCGGTACAGGACCGGGATCAGCAGCGTTCCGGCGATCAGCGACGGCAGGCGCACTGCCAGCTCGCCGTCGCCGAGCACGCGCACGGTCAGCCACAGCACGGTGTGGTGCAGCGGCGGATGCACATCGGTCGTCGCGAGCTGGTGGAGCATCGCGCCGTAGGGCAGGCGCGCCTGGCTGACCTCGGTCGCCTCGTCGAGCCACAGGCCGCGCGAGGCGAGCAGCCGCAGGATCAGACCGCCGACGGTCAGAGCGGCGACGATCGCGGCCGGGGGCGACATGAGCGGGCCCACGACTGCCGCGCGGGCGCGCGGGAACTCGAGTACGAGCAACAGGACGAGCTGCAGCAGCGCGGCGCCGCCGAGCAGCACCACCATGCTGCGCCCGCGGCCGGTCGCGCAGGCGTTGGCGACGAGCACGCGGGTGACGCCGAGCAGCGCCATCGCGAGCACGTACGGCGCCGCCAGCCCCGCGACGTCGGCGTAGCGCTCGCCGAAGGTGGCGCCGACGAACGCCCGCGGGTCGATCGCGACGAGCGCCACCGCCGCGAGACCGAGCGCGCCGGCCACGCAGACGGCGGCGGGCAGCGCGCGGCGCTGCGTGGCCGCATGCGGCAGCAGCATCAGCGGCACGGTCGTGGTGGCGAACGCGGCCAGCCCGCCGAGCGTCGACAGGACCGCGAAGCGCCCGGCCTCGTCTGGGCCGAGCAGCGCGCCGGCGGCGACGACGTCCTGGTTCTGGACGACGGCGAGCAGCAGGAACGCCGCGACCGTGATGCCCGCTGCGCGCTGGCCGCGCTCGACCGCGACGCGATGGCCGACGGGCGGCCGCGCGACCGCGAGCGCCGCCCATCCGGCCATCACGACGCCGGCGGCGCCCCCGACCTCGCCGAGCAGCGCGCCGAGGATCGCGCCCGCGGTGAGGCGGACGACCGGCTCGGCGAGCAGGCTCGCGGCGGCGCGCCGCGGGACGCCGAGCCCGTAGAGGCGCCCGCGGTCCAGCGCGATCAGCCCGGCTGTGGGCGCCGCGGCGGCGAGCAGCAGCACCATCGCGAGCGGCAGGTTCAGCAACGCCGAGAGCGGGACCGACGCGATCGCGATGACGGCGCCGATCGCCAGGCCGGTGCCGAGCACGCGACGGCGGACGGCGTCCGCGAGCTGCGGGGTCAGGGCGCTGCCCGCGCTGAGGCTCGTCGCCGGGACGTGGATCAGCAGGTAGATCGCGAGGAAGCTCGCGAGGTGCGCGAAGCCCTCCGGCACCAGCAGACGCGCGGCGATCAGCGAGAACGCGAGGTTGCCCACGCCGGCGGCGAGCTGCCCCGCCGCCACGGCGAGCTGTTCGCCGGCGAGCGCGCGCAGCGGCAGCTCGAGGCCGCCCCGCCCGCGGGCGAGAGTCGGGGCGGCGCTCACGCGATCCACCCCGTGGGGACGAGCTCGAGGCTCGACACCGAGCTCGCCTCGGGCCCGCGGCCGCCCGACAGCAGCAGGCGCAGCAGCGCCGTGCCGGCGCGCGCGCGCTCGCGCTCGCGCGCGATCGCCTCGGGCGTGGCAGGGGCGATCCCCTCCTCGATCGCGGCGAGCATCGCCCCGCCGACACGCTCCGCCGAGCCGGCGGGCTGCACGACGTGCTGGCCGAGGCGCTTGCCGAGGCCTGCGAGCTTCGCCTCGTGGGCGTACGCGACGGTGGGCACGCCCGCGGCCGCGGCCGCGACGAGCGCGTGGAAGCGCAGTGCCACCACGAGCCGGGCGCCGGCGAACAGGTCGCGCGCGTCGCCGAGCGTCGCGGGCGGCGGGACGATCTCGGCGGGCGCCGGCA
>VAYD01000378.1 GCA_005883905.1 Actinomycetota bacterium | reverse complement strand
CCATGACGCCGCCCGAAATCACGTGCGTGGTCGACAGCGGGTAGCCGGCATGCGACGCGGCCAGGATCACCGCGGCGCCCGCGCCCTGGGATGAGAAGCCCTGCGCCGGGTCCATGTTGATGATGCGGCTTCCCATCGTCCGGATGATCCGCCAGCCGCCGGTCCATGTCCCGAGCGCGATCGCGCTCGCGGACGTGACGACGACCCAGTCGGGCACGTAGAAATGGTCGGGGCTGATGTTGCCGTGTGCGACGAGCGCGAGCGTGATGATGCCCATCGTCTTCTGCGCGTCGTTCGTCCCGTGCGAGAGCGCGAGCAGCCCCGACGAGAGCCACTGACCGAGCCGATAGCCGTGGTTGACCGGGCCGGGGCGCTGGCGCCTCACGATCACGTACGCCGTGATGATCGCCGTCCCGGCAACCACGAACGCGAGAACGGGTGCGCTGGCCCCGTCGGCGGCGAACGCCGCCCCAACGAGGCCCCCGATGAGCGCGTGCGAGGACGACGACGGCAGCCCGAAGTACCAGGTGGCGAGGTTCCAGGCGATCGCGCCGATGAGGCCGGCGAACACGACGGTCATCGTCACCGTGCTGCTGTTGACGATGTCCTGGCCGACGGTCGCGGCGACCTTGAGCGAGAGGAATGCCCCGACGAAGTTGAAGATCGCCGCGAAGACGACCGCGACGCGCGGCGGCATCGCGCGCGTCGAGATCGACGCTGCGACGACGTTCGCGGTGTCGTGGAAGCCGTTGGTGAAGTCGAACGCCAGCGCCGTGGCGATGACGATGACGAGGATGATGTCGGCGGACATCAGGCGTTCTTGATCACGACGCTCTCGAGGATGTGCGCGACGCGCTCGCATGCGTCGATCGCGGCCTCGAGTCGTTCGTAGATGTCCTTCCAGCGGATGACGACCATCGGGTCGATCCCGCCGTCGAACAGCGAGGCGATGGCTTCGCGCGTGATCCGGTCGCCGTCGTTCTCGAGGCGGTTGATCTCGACCACGAAGTGGTTGATGTCGCGAAAGCCGCGCAGCCGCGGCATGGCTTCGGCGATCTGGCGCGTGCACTGTAGGAGGACGTGCGACAGGCGCTGCGCCTGCTCCATCGGCGCTTCGATCTTGTAGAGGTTGAGGTAGTCGGCGGCCTCCTCGGTGAAGTCCACGATGTCGTCCAGGCCCGAGGCGAGCGTGAGGATGTCCTCGCGTTCGATCGGCGTGACGAACGTGTTGTTGAGCTTGCGGATCAGGTCGTGCGTGATCCGGTCGCCCTCCTGCTCGCAGATGAGCAGCTCGCGCCCGAGCTCCTTGCTCTCGGGCCAGCCGCGCAGGAGCTGGTCGAGGAGGTCCGCCGCCCTGACGGTGTTGGTTCCCGCTTCCTCGAACAGGTCGAAGAACTCGCGGTCGCCAGGGGCGAACAGCTGCATTAACCGCGCCATGGCGGCGGACCATACAGCGTGAAAGTGATGTGAAAGGGGCTACCCCCCGAAGCGCGACCTCAACGCCAGAACGTTGGCCACGTAGCGCTGCGTCTCGGGCAGCATTCCGACCTGCCGGACCGACTGGAGGCCCTGGTAGTAGCCGGCCGCTGCGAGCGCGGGGTCGCCACCGGTCTCTTGAAGCAGGTGGCCCAGATAGAGCACGCCCGCGCCGACGTTGTCGATCGGCAGCGACGGGTTGAGCTGACGCCTGGCCAGGTTCGCCTGCACCCAGCTCCACGTGCCGGGCATGACCTGCATCACGCCTCGCGCGTTGGCGCTGGAGACCATCGCGTTGTTGAAGCCGGACTCCTGCCACGCGATCGCGGATGCCAGCGAGGCCGGCACGCCGTTGCGCCCCGCCACCGCGGCGATGTCCGACGAGGTCACGCGCCCGGAGGACGCGTACGGCGCGGCCTGCGGGACCCGGGTGGTCGCCGGCGCGGGCTGTGAGGCTCCGGCCGGTGCAGGTGACCCCGTCGGCAGCTTGATCTCGGTGCCGGCGAGCAGCACCCCGTTGGGGTCGAGCCCGTTCATCGCGGCGATCGCGCTCATCGGCACGCGCGCGGTCGCAGCGATCGCGGACAGCGAATCGCCCGGCCGAATCGTGTAGCCGCCCAGGGCGGGCGGCGCAGCGGTTGCAACGGGCGCAGCCGCCGGCGCGGCGGTCGCCAGCGCGCCGGCTGCCTCCGCGATCGACGGGATCCTGATCGTGGCGCCCGAGATGATGTGGGCATCCGGCGACAGGCCGTTCGCCGCAGCGAACGAGCGCGTCGTCATGTTGTTCATCGCGGCGAGCTGCCACAGCGTCTCGCCGGGTGCAACCGTGTGGGCGACATAGGCCTGAGCCGTCGCGGGGAGCAGCAGGGCCGTGAAGCCCAGCAGGGACAGGTATCGGCGCATACCTGTCGGGTTGCCACGCCGCGGATGGACAAACCACCCGCGGCACGGTTACGTCGCCTTGCAGTTCAGCGTGCGAACGCCTCGCGGAACGCGGCGAGCTCGCCCTCGTCGATCGAGTAGCCGTGCTCGGGCTGCGGGTAGGCGCGCGAGCGCACGTCGGCGGCGTAGGCGGCAACGCCCGCGTTCATCTCGTCCTGCAGGTTCGCGTAGCGCTTGACGAAGCGCGCGCCGAGGCCCTCACGGATGCCGAGCAGGTCGTGGAACACCAGGACCTGGCCGTCGGTCGCCGGGCCCGCGCCGATCCCGATCACGGGGATGTGCATGTGCGGCATGACCTCTGCCGCCAGCGCGCTCGGGATCGCCTCGAAGACGATCGAGAAGCAGCCGGCGTCCTGCAGCGCGAGCGCCTCATTGGCGACCTTCATGGCGCCGTGGGCGCTACGGCCCTGCGCTTTGTAGCCGCCGAGTGCGGTCGAGGTCTGCGGCGTCA
>VAYD01000377.1:4046-5682 GCA_005883905.1 Actinomycetota bacterium | reverse complement strand
CGGCCTGAGCGCCACGGCAGCCCGCGACGCACAGGTGGCCTAGAACGGGGTCAAGTCTTTCTTTGCCGCATGTGATGCGGCAAAGAAAGACTTGACCCCTGCTAGCCGTTCGGCTTCGAGTAGTCGAGCTTCTGGATGTGCGGGAACTCGGACGTGTTGCCGGGCGGGTAGGCCGCCGGCGGCGCGACCCAACACGAGGGGTCGGCGCTCTTGTCCGGGAACTGGGTCGTCTCCGACCCGCCGGACTTCGTGTTCTTGCAGTCGAAGCTCGGCACGATCATCTGCCGTGCGCGCTCCGGGCCGCTGTAGCCCGTCGGCGGCAGGTACGCGTTGCCGCGGTTCGAGGTCGGGCGGTTCGGATAGATCGCCACGGTCTCCGGTCCGACCGGCCCGAACTGGCGCAGGTAATGGCCGACTTCGATGTCGGGCCGTCGGACCGGAACCGTGTCGACCAACGCGGCCGCGCCGTTGCCGATGAAGTCGGCAACCAGCTTCTGGTTGTACTCCAGCCACTGCAGCACCGGGTTGAGGTTCTCGAGGAACGGCTGCAGCTGCTGGAGCACCGGGTTGGTGCCGTTGAGGACATCGCGCAAGGCGGGCAGGCCAGTCTTGGACGCCGTGATGAGCGGGTCGAGGTTGCGGAACAGGTGCTGGAGGTCCGGCGCCAGCGCGCGGGTGTCGGCCAGCGTCGGCTTGAGGTCGCGCATCGCCGGCTGCAGCTGGCGGATGAGCGGATCGGTGTTCTTGGAGAACCCCTCGAGCTTGGCGAACGTCGCCTTGGACTCGTCCAGGAACGTCGGGAAGATCTTGAACGTCTCCGCCAGCGCCTCCTTCTCCTTCTGCGTCGCAGAGAAGACGTCCGACGAGTTCGTGATCAGGTTGTGCAGCTGCGCCTCGTTCTCGTTCAGCGCGCCGAACACCACGCCCGTGTTCTTGACGAGCCGCCGCACGTCGCCGCTCTGCTCGTCGAGCACCTGCAGCACGTCGGTCGCGTCCTGGGCGAAGCCCGGCAGGTTGCCGAACGCGTCGTTGAGGTCCTGCCCGCGCGAGCTCGGACCCGTCCCGATGCTCTTGGCGAGCGACTGCTGCCAGCTCTGGAACGCGCGCCGGGTCACCGGGTCCAGCGCCTGGAACACCTCGTCGAGCTGGACGGTCTTCGCGACCCGCGAGTCCTTCAGCCAGCCGCCCTCCGGGACCTTCGGCCCCTTCGCGTTGCCCGGCGTCAGCTCGACGTAGGTCTCGCCGAGCAACGTCTTCTGGCGCAGGATCGCGCGCGCGTCCTGCGACAGCGGCGCGAACTTGTTGGTGAGCTGCAGCGTCGCGACCGTCCGGTTCGGGTGCGCCGGGTCGACGTCCTTCTTGACGACCTTGCCCACCGACACGCCGGCGACGCGCACGTCGGCCTGCAGCCCGAGCTGCGTCGCCTCCGGGAACGCCACCTTCACGCGATAGCCCTCGGGCTTGAGCGGGATCGGGCCGCCGAAGCTCAGCCACAGGAACAGCAGCAGGCCGAAGCACGTCAGCGCGAACACGACCATCACCATCAGCTTCGGGACTGTCGGAGCGGACTTCTGCATCAGCTGCCACACACGTGCGGGTCGGCCAGCGCGGGGGCGAGGATCATCCCGAGCGGCGG